>NZ_JAGGQX010000020.1:0-184510 GCF_018613095.1 Bacillus sp. ISL-75 | reverse complement strand
AAAGGCGTAGGCGATGGACAACAGGTTGATATTCCTGTACCACCTCTTTATCGTTTGAGCAATGGGGGGACGCAGGAGGATAGGGTAAGCGCGCTGTTGGATATGCGCGTCTAAGCAGTTAGGCTGAGAAGTAGGCAAATCCGCTTCTCGCATAAGGCTGAGCTGTGATAGCGAGGGAAATTTAGTACCGAAGTTCCTGATTCCACACTGCCAAGAAAAGCCTCTAGCGAGATAAAAGGTGCCCGTACCGCAAACCGACACAGGTAGGCGAGGAGAGAATCCTAAGGTGAGCGAGAGAACGCAAATCCGCTTCTCGCATAAGGCGATGGCGATACCCAAAAACAATATGCCTATTGCTATCAGAATCAGCAATAGAGAGCGGAATAACTGATACGTAAATGTAATATCTTTTCCCACGTACAATTGCCCAATGAATTGACCTTTTTCGTAAATGGCTCGACTTGTAATTATTAGCCGAATATCTTTAGGTGCCTCACGCGGATGAAAGCCCCCCTTCATTCCCCTTCCGTTTGAATTTCCTTTATCATGCAGTGTTTCCTTTCGAATTTCTCTTACGTTTTGAAATCTTCCATTTATTAGCTGCAGTAAATCAGAGCGCAAGCGGGGATCCGATTCATTCCCCATGATGATTTCTCCTTTAGAATTAACCACATAATAAAAGAACTGATTGACTCCAGCAAACACCAACTCTTGGTCTTCCATTCCTTGTAGATCATTCTGTTCATTTTTTAATAAATAACTTTCAATGAAATTTGCTTCCTGATTCACTAGTGATTGAAGTTCTCGTTCCTGGTTGTTTAGGATAACAACGTGTAGGACGATAAAAACGATCGTAATAAAAAGGACAAGAAAGAGCATGAGCAGTCCACCATACATGCGTGTTAATCGGCCTTGTGTGCTCTTAAAAATATCTTTTTCACCAAGGTTCGTGAATGTCTGTATGAATGAACTAAATTTAGTTACCAAACTTATACCCTACCCCTCTGATGCTTTGAAGCAAATTTTGTTTTCCGAAAGATTGGAGTTTCTTTCGGATTAATTTGACTGTCGCATCAATGGTTTTAGGGGCTACCTCTGAATCAAAGCCCCAGATTCGCTCAAGAATTACCTCGCGCGGCAGGACCTGTCCCTTATTTTTCACCATTAAATCTAATAACTGAAATTCACGAGGGCTTAGTTGAATTTCCTCTCGATCCAAACGTACAATATGGCTCTTCCGATTCAGAACCAATCCTTGAATTTGGATTTCGTCCTCCAAAATGGGTGCATAATTCCGGCGGGAAAGTGCACGCAGCCGAGCTAAAAGTTCGTCAATTTCGAAAGGTTTGACAAGGTAATCATCCGCACCAGAATCTAATCCCTCGATTCGGTCACCAACGGTATCTTTGGCGGTTAACATCAGAATTGCACCCGAATAACCCTGTTTACGCAATCGGCTGCAAATTTCTACACCCGTCCCATTTGGCATCATCCAATCCATGATTACTACATCGTAGTGAGCAGATGTGGCGTAATAGTAGGCATCTTCTCCGTCTACTACCCACTCAACCTGGTATCCGCCCTTCTTTTTAAGCATATAAACGATCAATTCCCCGAGACGTATATCATCTTCTGCTAATAATATATTCATGGTATGAACCCCTTTTGAGATTGATTTTTAGATGAATCTATTCATCTCTAGTAACACAAATCTAGCATCGCAACCTTAAAGTTTACTTAAGAAAAGATAATGATAAAAAAATGAAGCACCCTAAATAATGGGTGCTCCTTCCTCGTCCTATTTTACGATTTCTTCTAATTGCAGTACTTTTTCATTTTTTAGCTTTTCAAGTTCCTTATTTAATTCTTCTTCGTTTACAAAGTTGCTGTACGCCGCTTCATACTGGGCTAACGGTGCGGAAAACTGCTGACCAGCTTGTACCTCTGCTTCCATCATTAAAATCCGTTCTTCCGCACGGGCCACACGTCTAGTAATGTTGTCAGTTTGGAAGGACACCGTTGCATTTTGAATCTGCTTCATCGTCTGCGCCACATTCGCACGGGATGCTAAAAGGATTTTCTTATGCTGCATTTGGTTATAGGTGTCTTTCAGCTCATTTAATTTTTCGATAAGAATTTGAGTTTGGGCTTTAACCGCTTCATTTTGTTGCTTGTATAGGTCTAGCTGCTTTTCATGGACTAGTTTCTCTTGCACCGCTAACTTCGCGATTCCATCCTCACCCTGTTCAATCGCTAGTTTCGCTTGACGCGTACGCTTTGCTACCAATCCTTCGGTTTCCAAAATGAGAGCAGCTTGTTTATTCTCCACAAAAATTTGACGAGACAAGGCATTCTGGCCTTTTAGAATTTCTTGCTCCATTTCTCGTGAATATTCATTTAACATCGAAATTGGATCCTCGATTCCATCTAGTAACCCATTGATTTCTGCCATCGTTATCGTCTTTACTCTTTTAAAAATACCCATTTTACACATTCTCCTTTTTATTGGTTAAATTTTTTTCCCATGTATCTAAAATACTTGCATTTTGATTTATTACCGGTATATGTGAACCCACTGGTGTGTTAATAAATTGTTTCATCGATGAGGCCTTAGCCTTCTTTCTAAACCATCTCACTAAGAGAACCAAAACAGCTAGTCCAATTAGAAGACCGAGCCAAGGAAATCCTCCGCCGTGGTGCGGTCCGTTCATAACCTGGTGAGAACCAAAACCACCTTGTTGTCCCATGGCCCCTCCAGGTCCAGGGCCATGTCCGTGCGGTCCATTCGCATAACTACTATGACTATGGCCTCCAAATAAATAGTGGAGAACATTGACCACCAAAATCATGGCGGCGATTCCCACGCCCCAGAAAATACCTTTTTTCACTTTCGTATTCATCTCTCTTTCCTCCTTTCTACTTGATACCTGAAGTCTAATAAAGAATAGTGAAAACTTGGTGAAAGCCTGTCCCGTTTTTAAAAATTTTTCAAAATAAAAGAAAAGGTGTCAGGCACCATGTGAAAAATTCACATGGTGCCTGACACCTTTCATTCTACTTTTTTCTCAGGGCATAAATTTTTTTAGCATTTCCTTTGTTTCGGAATCGGCAAAGCATGCTTCGACACTATTAATGTAAATTTGCTTATAGTCATTTTCATTTATATTGAATTCTTTAAATACGATGTTACATTCATTCGCCATTGTAGTATCTGAAACGGTCCGGTTGTCCGTATTAACTGTTACCTTGATACCATCCTTATGAAACTGATAGATTGGATGTTCACTAAACTGGTTCACTGCTTTTGTTTGCACATTACTGGTTGGGCACATTTCAAGGACGACATCTTTTTCCTTCACAATGTTGTATGCTTCAGCACAATCCTTTATGAATACGCCGTGTCCAATTCTCTCTGCGCCCAAAAGTTCAACTGCCTCTAATACATTCTTCCCTATGCCTGTTTCACCCGCATGGATCGTAACTCTATAACCATATTCTCTGGCCAAGGCGATCGGTTCTACGAATCTTCCACAAAATCCTTCCTCTTCCGATGCACATAAATCGATGGCCACTACACCTTCTCCAAGGAATTTCTTCCCCTTCTCAACGACCTCAAAGGCACGGTCCGCAGACATCGTTCTCATACAGGAAAGAATCAAGTTGCCCTTTATATCAAATTGCTTTTCAGCATCCTTCATTCCAGCTAAGACGCTTTGAATGATATCTTCAACGTCTAATCCCCCTGCTGTATGAAGGAGTGGCGCAAATCTTACTTCCATGTATTTTACATTTTCCCGGGCCGCATCCTCAAACAGTTCAAAGGAAATCCTTCTAAGATTTTCCGCTGACTGCATAACTAAATTAGGAATAGAAAATTTCTCTAAATATTCATCAAGGGATTTACAATCTAATGGAGCAATGAGCTCTCCTTTAATCTCGTCTATGTTCATAGAGGGTAAACTGATACTCTCACTCTTTGCGATATCAATGATTGTTTCAGGTCTTAGACTCCCATCTAAATGGCAGTGAAGTTCAATTTTGGGTAAGGTTGCGAAATTCATGTGGATCTTTCCCTCCTAATTTTTGTTTGGTAAAAAAGTAAAAAAAAAATTCCTGATTACGAAGAAAATACACATCCATGTACCTTCTTCGTAATCAGGAATTTATTGGTTCCTGGTAGAGACCTCCAAACCATATCATTGGAGTTATACGAAATTTTCATTAAATTATTATTGCTTAAGAATAATAAATCTTATTTTTATTGTCAAGCGTTTTAGTTTCGATTGAATAGGCAATATTTTCCCTTTTTATTTGGAAGTAACTTATTTATTTTTATAAAAACGATCTCTTACTCTTTTCAACCGGGCGTGATAATTTAGAATGTCGAGTCTAGCTTTTTCTGCTTCTGGTGCAATCGGTCTTAATTTTTCCAACTCCCAATAATCAACAATCACATCTAAAACTTGATCAAAATATTCCAAAGGGCCGTAGTTTGCTTCTTTTGCTATAATGGCCATGCGATCTTCAAAATCAGGCATTACTGTTCCAGGCATTTGAAAATTCTTAATAACATGTCCTAAATGATAACAGTAATTGGGTTCTAGTTGCAGATGGAATTTAATCACGTCCCTGTAAAAGGCATAATGCAACGTTTCATCCTTTGCCAGTCGGCGAAGCAAACTTGCTAAATCCTTATCATGCGAACCAGCTACTTTGGCAACATTATTATAAAAAACCATGGTTGCCAGTTCTTGTAACGAGGTATAAACCATGGTTTCAAAAGGCGTATGGTAATCAGGATTCCAGCCATTCTCAACCGTTTGTTTGTGTAATTGGTGGAGTCGCTTCGGATCTACATTGCGTGTAATTAATAAATACGTTTCAATCAAGTTTGAATGCTGATCTTCTTCCGCAGTCCAAGTATGGACAAAATCTTTAATAACCGTTAAAGAACCTTTAAACGTTTGATCGAGATGCGAGGTAAACCATGGCAGGTTAACTTCGGTTAAAAGGGCGGTTTCAACCGCAGTAATAATGGATGGCGGCAGTGTGACCTGACTTTCGTCCCAGGGAACACGTCGAAAATCCATTGCCTTATCCCATGGTAGGAAATCATGGTAACCCCAATCTATTTTTTCAGACCGTTTTTTATGTTCTTCATATAAATCAATAAGTTTAGGCTCTAACCTAAAGTCCAAATCATTCGTTAACATCATAATCCCCCGTTGTTGTAAAAATTTATTTAGGTTTCCTGACAAGCGCTATTTCCAAATTTGAAATATAGGACCACTTATAAATCCCTCATAAAATCTGTAAAAACAATTAGTTTAATATCTGATATTAGTACCTACTACCAATTATATTATAGCACACTATTCTGAATTTATCTAATGAAGGGATTCTTAATATTCTCAGGTGTCAGGCACTCTATTCATGACGAAGATGCTGAATCTTACAATTTCTTTACATTCTTTTAACACCAGCTTAAGAAAAAATTCTCTATTCCCTTATACAATAAAGTAAATAATATCTTTGGAGGGATTGGATGAAAATTACCGTTGCTGGAGCAGGATATGCAGGGCTAGTCACAAGTGCTTGCTTAGCAGAATTAGGGCATATGGTGACATGTATAGACATTAAGAAAGAGAAAATTGACATGCTCCAAAATGGACGTTCTCCGATTTTTGAGCCTGGTCTTGAGTCTCTTTTAGAAAAAAACCTCCATAACGGTCAACTGAATTTTACAGAGAGCCATCACCAAGCCTATTCAGAGGCTGAAGTTATTCTTATCGCGGTCGGAGCACCCAAAAAGCCTGATGGGTCACGGGATTTAAAATACATCCATGTAGTTTCACACACGATTGCTCACTATATCGAAAATGATGTAACTGTATGTACAATAAGCACGGTTCCAGTCGGTACAAACAATCTGATCCAAGAAATTATTAATAGAAGCAAACCCCCGAACCTCCAAGCAAACGTGGTCGCTAATATCTGGTTTTTTCGGGAAGGTTCTGCAATCCGAGATTTTTTCCAAGGTGACCTAATCGTAATTGGAACCAATCATCCTGAAGCAGCAATCATAATGGAAAAAATTTATCAACCCTTGAAAATCCCGCTAATAATAACGGACATCCGAAGTGCTGAAATAATTAAAAACGCATCAAAGGCAGAGGGGAATAGACAATGATAAAAATGCTACATGTATTTTATGGTTTTGAATGCAGGGTCCTGCAAAAGGTAAACAGCCATTTTGATAAAAAGCTATTAAATCTTTTTTTCCGCACGGTTACACACCTTGGTGGAGCTAGAATAACTATCGCGGCGACATTTTTTCTCTTAATCCTCTCGCCAAGGGAGATCAGATTGATTGCCTTTGCCAGCGCACTTGCTTTATCAGCCAGTCATATACCTGTACATCTTGTAAAGTTGCTATTTCCTCGTAAAAGACCCTATTTAATGATTGAAAAAACAAAGTTTCCTGCTAACCCATTACAAGATCATTCTTTTCCTTCAGGGCATACAACGGCAATATTTTCTGTTGTGACCCCATACGTCTTATTCATACCTCTACTTTCTTATGTCCTAATCCCTTTAGGGCTATGTGTAGGCATATCTAGAATTTACTTAGGTCTTCACTATCCTTCCGATGTAATTGCGGGAGGAATTCTAGGGACCCTCACTGGGAGCCTATGCTTTTATTTATTGTGGATATGAGAGAAACAATTAGGAGGGATTATATGAAAATTGCTATTTTCACAGATACCTTTTATCCAGACATCAACGGGGTTGCTGGGACGCTTAAACGATTGACTACCTATTTTGAAGACCAGAATATTGATTTTAAAATTTTTGCACCCGATTCAAATTCCAACGACTATAGTTCTACGAATATTCATCTTTTTAAAAGCCGTTCCTTTTTCTTATACCCTGAATGCCGCCTAGCTTTTCCAAACCTTCTTCAAATCAAGTCAGAGTTACAACACTTCTCTCCTGATATAATTCATGTTGCGACCCCCTTTAATATCGGCCTTTGCGGTATTTATTTTTCTAAGAAATTAAACATTCCCCTTGTTGGTTCCTATCACACCAATTTTGATCATTATTTACGCTATTATGACCTTCATTTTCTTTCAAAAATCCACTGGAAATACATGCTCTGGTTCCATCGAACATGCAGAAAACTCTTTGTCCCCTCAACTGAAACATTCCTACAGCTTAAGCACCATGGATTTTCAAACTTAGAACTATGGCCTAGAGGTGTGGATTGCCAGCTTTATCACCCCTATTATGATAAAAACGCTGTTCAGTGTCATTACAGTACACAAGGAAAATACCTGCTTACCTATGTTGGCAGATTGGCACCAGAGAAAGATATCAAAACACTATTTGCCGTCGCAAAATCAATCCCAGCTGAAATAAGTGAAAAATTACATTGGTTAATCGTTGGTGATGGCCCTTTACGTGAGGAATTGCAAGCCCAAGCTGAAGCTAATATGACCTTTACAGGATACCTATATGGAAAAAGTTTAGCCGAAGTCTATTCAGCATCTGATCTATTGGTTTTTCCCTCACCTACTGAGACCTTTGGAAATGTTGTTCTAGAGTCCCTTGCGAGTGGAACACCTGTTATAGGAGCAAAGTCTGGAGGTGTCAAGAATATAATTAAAGCAGGGATTACAGGTGATTTATGTAAACCAGGTAATGTTCAGGAGTTTAAAGATGCCATTATTCAGATTTTAACGGATGATGGATTGCGAGAACAGATGGGAAACGCCGAAAGAGATTACGCATTAACACAGAAATGGGATCGGATATTTGAAAATCTGACTTGGCATTATACGAATGTAATCGAAGAACAAAACGGACAAAAGTATGCATGATTAATATAAATAAAAAAAGTGAAATGGAAGGACCATCCTTCCATTTCACTTTTCGCAATTTTATGGATTAACTTTCGTGTTAAACACTTGCTTACCGTCTTTATATTCTAAAACAGTTGCTGATTTAATTGGATTGTGGTCTTTATCGATAGTGATCTTACCTGTAATCCTAGAAAAATCTTTGGTATTTTCTAATGCCTCTTTAATCTTTGTCGTATCTGTACCGCCAGCACGCTCAATCGCATCAGCTAATAGATAAACTGTGTCATAGCCAAGTGCATTAAATGCATTAGGTGATTCACCATTGAACTTTTCTTTGTATGTTGTTACGAATTTTTGAATATTTTTATCTGGATCTTCAGATGTGTAATGGTTTGTGATAAATGTATTATTTAAAGCGTCAGCTCCAGCTAATTGCACTAACTTCGGTGAATCCCAACCATCTGCACCCATTAATGGAACAGTGATTCCTAACTCACGAGCCTGTTTTACAATTAAACCAACTTCTTCATAGTATCCAGGAATAAAAATGAATTCTGGATTTTTGGCTTTAATTCGAGTTAACGTTGCACGGAAATCAGTATCTTTCGCAACATATGCCTCTTCGGCAACCACTTTACCGCCAGCCTTTTCATATGTCTCTTTAAATGCAGCCGCCAACCCTTTGGCATAATCACTAGCACTGTCTGCAAAAATAGCTGCATTTTTTACATTTAATTTTTTCGCAGCAAAATTCCCAGCAACGATCCCTTGGAATGGATCAATATAGGAAGTACGGAAGACGAATTCGTTTAATTTTCCATTATCGCCCACTGTTACGTTTGGACTTGTTCCCGATGGAGTTAAAAGAATTGTTTTTGTATCATTTGCGATTTGTGCCTGTGCCACCGTATCACCACTAGTTGCCGCTCCAATAATGGCTGTAACTTTGTCTTGACTTGTTAATTTAATGGCACCGTTTGTAGCTTCTGCTGCTTCGGACTTGTTATCCACTTTAATAATCTCTAGCTTTTTACCCTTTACTCCACCAGCTTTATTAATCTCATCAACTGCAATATCGATACCGTTTTCGAGTGACTCCCCGTAAGAAGCAACCCCACCGGATAGCTCTAAGTTAACTCCAACTTTAATCGTTTTACTGTCACTGCCTGAACTTTTTGGTGCTCCTGAACAACCTGCAAGTATTCCAGCTAATAAAGTGGAAGCCATAAACATTTTTGCCCATTTTTTCTTCATTATAATGACCTCTTTCTTTTTCTGATTTTTCTGACATAACAAAGCGTAGATTGATAACTTTTATGATTCAAAATACTTTTGTTTACTGTCTTAACTAATTGATAAATATTATTTTAGTACAATTTTTTCGATTCGTCTAGTATATTATTCGATTTATTTAAATATTTCTGATTTTTTTGATTAATAATGTTTTTGGTAGCGCTTTCTTTTGCGTATCACCAATAAATGCTATTCAAATTATGTTTTGTGATTCACAAAACATTATACATAAATTTTATCGACCGATGAATAATCCGATTATGGTTCTTATTATTCATTTGAAAAAATAATATGGTATAAAGAGTCTCATTCTGAAGGTTATGGGGGTGTTTGCTCTGAAAATATTACGGCTTGGCCATGCCATGTACGTTCTAAAAAGTAAGGTTGGAAAAAATTATCTTATTGATCCGTTCTTTGATTTAAATCCTGGCTTTCCTCCGCAATTAAACACTGCTGATTTCTACCAATCTATTGATTGTGTATTTTTAACCCACGGTCATTTTGATCATACAAGCGGTCTTCCTAAGTTGGTTGAACATAAACCTGATATTATGATTGTGGCACAATACGAGCTGGCACTCATCCTTTTGCAGCAAGGAATTAAAAATGTCCTTCCCATTAATTTAGGAGGTTCTGTTTCCTTTGAGGATGTAAATGTAACCATGGTACAGGCAAAACATACTTCTTCCTATGGTGAAACCCAAGGCCAACCAGTATATGCCGGTGAATCGGCAGGTTATATTTTTGACTTTAATGACGATTATACGCTTTACCACTCCGGTGATACGGCATTAATGTCAGATATAAAGTTAATTCAAGATGTATATGAGCCGGAAATTGCGATCCTTTCTTCAAGCGGCCATTTTACAATGGGACCAAAAGAAGCCGCCTATGCTGTAAAAAACCTATTAAAAGTTAAATATGTGATTCCCAGTCATACCTTTCCGACACATGAAACAGCTGCCTCTCCTGAATCATTAGCCCAATTATTAAAGGCTTTCCCTGTTGTTGATTTTATGATTGATAAAGACAACGAGTTAAAGGAATTATTAAAGGATTTCCCAAAAACAGCCGTGATTACACTCTCTTATGGAGAAGAAACAGAGTTCGATAAAAACCTTTGGTCAGAAGCTTTAGTTAATAAGGAATTCTCATGATTAGCGAGGCACCCTTTAAGAGGGTGCCTCCTTTTTAAATAAAAGAGTGTCAGGCACCGTTCGTGGACATTTGTCCACGAGTGGTGCCTGACACCATGTTCTTATATTTCAATCTTATATTGCTGCTCACTTATGCCATCCTTAGTGAAGACTCGTTCCACATATTGAATTTCTTTATCTGACATCAACATGACGGTCGAGCTCCTCGTCCCGTAGTTTCCGCTTTTGATAAACAGCGGCGAAAGCATTCTTTCCCATTCTAAAGAAACGCCTGTGTGCGGAAGAAGTTCGTCTGGAGCTTGATCTGCATTTTGGAGGAGACTCAATAGCCATTCTACAAGTTCGACCTGTTCCCCGTTGATGATTTTGGACATGCCTTCCTTGCCTTTTTGCACCTTGGGCCATTCAGTATTTAATAAATGGTTGCTGACTCCATAAATACCAGGCTCCACCTTCAAAAGCTCCTGCCCTTTATTTGAATAATAATAAAGTTCCGTTCCATCCCCTGCGAGTAAGTTATAGCCAGGATACAGATCCTTTTTCTTTACAAGACTTTGCATATAATCCTTTATATTTCCTTTATATTTCAAGGCATCGGCCACCAACTCACCTCTCGAACGCTTTCCTTCCGTTACTTCCTTTGGGTCGCGATAATTGGTCAAAGCCGCAAAACGTCCAGATGTGGTAACTCCCATCCAAGTGCCCATTTTTTCTAAATCTCTACCGGCAAGGATGTCAGGTCTGTCTTCCCAATAATGAGCAGGCGCAGTAGGCCGCCCGTAAAATTCATCTCGGTTTGCCGCTACAAGGAGCTTGTAGACCGGATGGACTCTATAGGCAAAAACGATTAAACACATATACAATCACAGCCTTAAAAATAATGTAACCGGAGGGGTTTTTATTGGATTAATATCGTTCATCATCGAAACTAATTTACTAAACTCCAGTCCCAAACCGTCTTTTTGATCTATTAGGTATAATGTATCCAAATTCACTCCATTACCTCCATGTGGAAAAATAAACCACAAGTTATTATTCGCCTTGTCTCTAGAAAATCCTTTTAACATAGTGGAATCCCGAAGCGTTTTGTATCTTTTAAGTGTTAAAAATGCATAAGGAAAATAAATCTAATCCTGATTTTAATCTCAAGGTTGGAAATAATAATAGCTACGACCTAATTTAATTTGGAGGTGTGTTTTCATGTCAGAATTAGAGCCCTTAGAATACGAAACAGGGACTGCTATCCGCGAATACGACATTATTGATATTACCCAAACAGCCAACGGGTATGAAGTACTGCTTGATATAGAATTAGACAGCGGCTATTCCTTAGCAAGAACCAAGTTAGAAGTTACCAATGAGGACTTATTAGGGTATGAAACAAATGAAATTGAGGAAGGGATTAAATTTGCCTTAGGTTTTTTCAATCATTAACAACAAACTAATATTTTTGAGGGCAAATCACCATGAACTGTGTTAAACTAACCAACGACGTTAGAAGAACGTACATTAATAATGGAGTGGTTAAATGAGTAGTGCGAAAGGGAAAGGCGGAACAGGCAGAGGAACCGGCAAGAAGGGCTGGACTCGTTGGCAAGCAGGTGTCAAAAAAGCAAAAAGCGCCAAACCATATGTCAGCAAAGGTGTCAAAAGAGCAAATGACGGAAACAACACCAGCAATAATAAAGGTGACACATCCGAAAAATAGTAATAATACAAAGACTCAGGGGACTCCATCCCCCGAGTCTTTTTTCCCAGCAAACGACCTTTTCAAAAAAACGTCAGTCCACCACAGGTGGACAAATGTCCACAATCGGTGCCTGACACCTAATTTTTACACCTAATTTCCTTCTTATTTGCTGGTTTCCCTCCTTACGACTGGTGCTACTTCTGTTGCTAATCGCTCGATGCTTTCGGCGACTTGTTTAAAGGGCATTCCGCCGATGTCCATTTGGGCGATAAACCGCTGGTGTCCATATAGTTCGTATTGATGGAGGATTTTTTCAATGATCTGCTGGGAGCTGCCAACAAATAAAGCCGTTTCCGGTCCGGCCATCTGTTCAAAATCTTCTCTGGACATTCTTGTATTCATCCCACGCTGGCGATTAAAGTATCCCCAATAATTAGAATGATACGGATAGAACTCATCCTTTGCCTTTTGGGTTGTTTCCGAAATATATGCATGACCAGTCACTGCAACCTTCATCGACTCAGGATTATGGCCTGCTTGACTGGCGGCTTGTCGGTAAATATCTACAAGCGGCTTAAACCGAATGTGTTCGCCTCCAAGTATCGCTATTGCTAAATTAGTCCCTAATCTTCCTGCTCGTGCTGCGCTTGACGGAGTTCCTCCAACACCTACCCACAATGGAATATTCTCCTGTAAAGGTCGTGGAGCAATTTCCGCATCCTGCAACGGAGAACGAAATTGACCATTCCAGGTCACTCGCTCCTGTGCATTCAGCTGCTGAAAGAGCTTGATGTTCTCTTCAAAAAGCTGGTCATAGTCGTCTAACTCATACCCGAACAGCGGGAAAGATTCTATAAATGCCCCGCGCCCCGCAATAATTTCGGCCCGTCCGTTTGACAGGAGATCAAGTGTCGCAAAATCCTCAAATAGCCGAACAGGATCGACGGTGCTTAAGACAGTTGTAGCACTTGCCAGTTTAATTCGCTTTGTAACTTGTGAAATGGCGGACAAGACGACGGGCGGTGCGGACACGGCATAGTCGAGGCGGTGATGCTCACCAACGCCAACTACATCTAATCCTGCCTCATCAGCCATTTTCGCTGCTTCAATAATTTCTTCAAGTCGCTGTCTTGCGCTGATTGTCTTCCCTGTTCCCCCATCCGGAACTAAATCTCCCAATGTATAGATCCCTATTTCCATACCTGAACGTTCGTCTTTGGAATCTAGCGTCATCTTCAATCCTCCCACTTTCATTTATAAAACTAATCGAATTTGATTTCCTGAAGGATCTTCCGTTACAAAGAAATCAGCTTCTTCCGATATCTGCGCACCTAATTGCTTTAGCTGCTTAAGCACATTCTCTCTTGTTGCCTCATCGGGGAAGACAAGTGTGTACCAATTTAAGCCGACACTGTTTTTTGGAGGTGTCGCTGCCCCTTCACCTTGCCACGTGTTGATAGCAATATGATGATGATAACGTCCTGTGGAAAGGAATGCCGCTTGTGGATAGTAACTAACAATTTCAAAACCAAGCCCTTTAGTGTAAAATTCTTCTGCTTTTTTTAAATTAGATACGTGAAGGTGAATGTGGCCCATAACTGTGCCCGCCGGCAGACCACTCCATTCCGCATCACTCTCCGCGATAATTCCATTTCCATCAAGCTCTTCTGTTGCCATTTCTACTAAACCGTTGTTCCACCGCCATTCTGAAGAAGGGCGATCCCGGTATACTTCAATCCCATTTCCGTCAGGATCGTTAAGGTATAACGCCTCACTAACATAATGATCTGCAGCACCGAGTGGATATCCCGTTTGAATCATATGCCGTAAAAAGCCAGATAAATCAGCTCGTGATGGAAGCAAGATCGCAAAATGATACAAACCTGAACTACGTCCTGTTTTCGCAACCACATCTTTCGGCTGCTCTAGCGTTAATAATGGGGTTTTTCCGTCTGTCGTTAAGACTGCTTTACGATCTAGTTTCTCCAATACTTGAAAGCCCATGATATTTTGATAAAAAGTGATCGCAAAATCGAGGTTTTTTACTTTAATATTGACCTCACCAACATAAATATTTGGTGCCTGATGAAATTTATCCATTTTCTCCTCATCCCTTCATTATTCATTTGTAAACGAATGTTTTAAAAATTAATCTTTTTATTAATATGGTTATTTTACATTCCATTAAACCGATTACTATTTCCTATGCTTACAGTGTACCTCTATTTTATCTTGAATTCAAGTATTTTAAATTCAAAACATATTGCGGACCAGCCTATTTTTTATACTTGCAACAGAAAAAGGACTCTTCCGCTAAGCGAAAAAGCCCTTGAACCTTGCTTCTCGTTTTTTATGCTTCGGCGATATTAGGCTGCTCGTAAACCTCGTTTTCAAACTCGCCTGTTACTTTACTAGTGAGTATGCCTGATGTCATCGCTCCACTGACGTTTAAGGCTGTACGTCCCATGTCAATGAGAGGCTCAACTGAAATAAGCAAACCAACAATCGCAATTGGGAGATTCATCACTGATAAAACGATTAAGGCTGCGAAGGTTGCACCGCCACCTACACCAGCAACACCAAACGAACTAATCGCAACCACAAGAATGAGCGTTAGAATAAAGGATATACTTGTTGGATCCACACCGGCTGACGGGGCAACCATCACCGCTAACATCGCAGGATAAACGCCTGCACATCCGTTTTGACCGATTGTAAGCCCAAACGAACCCGCAAAGTTTGCGATACCTTCGGATACACCAAAGTCCTTTGTTTGTGTTTTAATGGTCATTGGCAAGGTTCCTGCACTTGTCCGTGAAGTGAAGGCAAAAGTTAAGGTTGGCAGCCCTTTTTTCACATAATTTATAGGGCTTAGTTTCGCAAATGATAAGAGAAGAAGATGGACAATAAACACAATAATGAGCGCCACATACGAGGCAATCACAAACTTACCTAGTTTTGCTATCGCGGCATAGTCACTCGTTGCTGTAACCCTGGCTATGATTGCTAAGATACCATATGGCGTTAAACGAAGAATCAGTGTGACCACCCTCATGACAACAGAGTAGAAGGTATCAATGATCTTTGCAAAAAATTCACCATGCTCTGGGTCCTTACGCTTAACTCCAAGGTAAGCAATACCGATAAATACGGCAAAAATAACAACCGCAATCGTCGATGTTGCGCGGGCCCCCGTTAAATCCTGAAACGGATTGCTTGGGATTAACTCAATGATTTGCTGTGGGAGTGTCATATTTTCGATCCCTGCAGCTCTCTCCTCTAACTGGGCATTCCGGGCTGCTTCTGCATCTCCTTCAGTTAGTTGGACCCCGTCAAGACCAAATCCTAATGCAGAGCCGATGCCAACCGCGGCAGAAACGGCCGTCGTTGCAAGAAGGATGCCGATGACAAGAAAACTGATTTTCCCTATATTTTTCGTTAATTTTAGTTTTGTAAAAGCGCCGACAATCGAAACAAAGATGAGTGGCATAACGACCATTTGTAATAGCTTTACATAGCCATTCCCGACTATGTTAAACCAATCAATCGAACCTGACGTTACTTCATGTGTCGTACCATAAATGAGATGAATAATAAAACCAAATATAATTCCTAAACCCAACGCACTAAAAACACGCTTGGAAAAAGAAACATGCTTTTTTTGCATCGTAAATAAACCAAACATGAGTAATAGCAGCACCGCGACATTTACAATGATAAGAAAGGTATTCATGGAATTCCTCCTCTTTATTTTTCGGAAAAATTGAAAACCAAATATTCCAATGCATTAAGTCGGAATTATATTCATTCGTCTTCGTCTTCATCGTCGTCGATATTTCTGTACCTTTATACTTTAAAACAATCAAACGTTTGATATGGTAAATAATATGACATGGCGACCCTATATATTCCAAGCCCATAAATTATTCAATCAAACGTTTGATTAGTTTTTCAATCCTTCCAAAAAGTTACGTGTACCATTAGGGCTGCACGGCGGATAAACTCATTTCATTTCAGTCGGTTTCGGATGGATAGCATCCTTAAGTGCGGTTTCTAATTCGTCTTTGAACGCGGCCTTCTCCTCCAATGTCCATCCAAGAGCATCTTCCATAAAGCCAATGATTGCTTCTTTCCACTCATGTACCCATTGAATATCAAAAAATAAAGCTCCCGTTCGGCGGATAAAAAAGTCCACTGGTTTTACGGCCATTTCTTCCTCTAAGGAATAAACGATTTGAACAAACACCTCTAGAGGCAAGCCAAATTTGTTATTTGGGTCATACGTTTTCGCTATTTCAAAAATACGATCTATATTGGAACCATATCGATGGACTAATTTTCGGTATTGGTCCTTTGAAAGCCCTCTTAACTCGCCTTCTTTTTCCTTTTTTTCTATAAATGAAGCAAAGTTACGAGAGCCATCCATATGACCTCCAGAAATAGGTAAATGCTTTGTTTGGCAAGATCCAATATGGCGTGCTTCGCCGCACTGTTTAGCGATCAAATCTACTACAGTTTCTGCCATTTTTCTGTATCCGGTCAGTTTCCCGCCTGCGATTGTAATCATGCCAGAATTTGATACCCAAATTTCATCTTTTCGCGAAATTTCAGAGGGATCCTTGCCTTCTTCATAAATAAGTGGTCTTACCCCTGCCCAGCTTGATTCAATATCCTCCCCATTAATAGCAACGGTTGGAAACATATAATGAATCGCATTAATAATGTAATCTCGGTCAGCTGCCGTCATTTTCGGATGAATCGGATCGTTGCCATAATAGGTGTCTGTTGTCCCCACATACGTTTTCCCATCCCTTGGAATGGCAAATACCATGCGGCCATCAGGTGTATCAAAATACACCGCCTGTTTAAGGGGAAATCTCGACTGATCCATCACCAAATGGACCCCTTTGGTGAGCCGCAGTTTTTTCCCAGATAACGACTGATCCTTGTCTCGGAGCGAATCGACCCAAGGGCCAGTGGCATTAATGATGTGTTTTGCGTAAATATCATGAACGGTACCAGTTAATAGATCCTCAACATTTGCACCGATCACCTTACCCTCTTGATACAGAAGCTCAATTACTTTTGAATAGTTTACTGCTTTGACACCATGAGCGACCGCTTCTTTTATAACTTCGATGGTTAACCGAGCATCATCGGTCCGATATTCCACATAATATCCGCCGCCTTTTAATCCCTCTCTTTTAATCAGCGGCTCTTTCTGAATGGTATCATCCAAAGAAAGCATTTTTCTTCGTTCACTTTTTTTTACGCCTGCTAAAAAGTCATAGACTCGTAGTCCAATTGATGTACCGAATTTCCCAAACGTTCCACCTTTATGCATTGGCAGGAGCATCCATTCTGGTGTAGTTACATGCGGGCCATTTTCATAAACAATCGCTCGTTCCTTCCCTACTTCCGCGACCATCTTTACTTCGAATTGTTTTAAATACCTGAGACCACCGTGAACAAGCTTCGTTGATCGGCTTGATGTCCCAGCGGCAAAATCTTGCATTTCGACTAATGCCGTTTTCATTCCCCTTGTTACGGCATCTAATGCGATTCCAGCGCCTGTAATTCCCCCACCGATAACAAGTACATCAAATTCCTCAACTGCCATTTTCTTTAAGATCGTGTTCCTATTCGAACCCGAGAATTTTAACATTTCCACTATGGTTACCTCCAATGGGGATAAAAAAAAGAGGCCACAACAATCACAATGATATTAAATCCATTGCTTTGTTGTGGCCTCTCGAGTTTCTCCCGCCAAAATATTAACTTAAGTATAGTTTACCATAGATGACGATTATTTAAAAGCCCTAGCTGCGTTTACAGCCTTTTTCCAACCTGTATATAAATTGTTTCGATCCTCTTCAGCCATATCTGGTGTAAATGCTTTATCCATATTCCATTGAGTAGCTATTTCTTCTTGGCTTTCCCAATAACCTACCGCTAATCCTGCTAAATATGCAGCTCCTAATGCTGTGGTTTCTTTTATTTCTGGACGTTCAACTGGAACATCTAACACATCGCTTTGGAATTGCATTAAAAAGTTATTAGCAACAGCTCCACCGTCTACACGCAAAGCTTTAAGCGAAATACCTGAATCCGCCTCCATAGACGTTAAGACATCCTTTGTTTGATAAGCAAGGGATTCTAACGTTGCGCGAACAAAGTGTTCTTTCGTTGTACCACGTGTTAAGCCAAAGACCGAACCACGTACATCACTATCCCAATAAGGTGTTCCTAAACCGACGAATGCTGGAACGACATAAACACCGTCAGTAGATGCTACACTAGTAGCAAATTTCTCGCTCTCTTCAGCGTTTCTAAACATCCGGAGCCCATCACGAAGCCATTGAATGGCAGATCCGGCAACAAAGATACTTCCTTCTAATGCATATTCTACTTTTCCGTTAATACCCCATGCAATTGTTGTTAACAAACCGTGCTCTGATTTTACTGCTTGTTCTCCGGTATTCATTAACATAAAGCAGCCAGTTCCATAAGTATTTTTCGCCATTCCTTTATCATAACATGCTTGACCGAATAGCGCTGCTTGCTGGTCACCCGCAACTCCGGCAATTGGCACATTACAGCCAAAGAAATGGTAATCAACTGTTTCTGAGTATACTTCTGAAGATGGGCGAACTTCTGGAAGCATCGAAGCAGGCACAGAAAGAATATCTAATAACTCTTCATCCCATTTAAGATCATGAATATTGTACATCAATGTTCTCGATGCATTGGAGTAATCTGTTACATGGGCTTTTCCACCAGATAGTTTCCAAATAAGCCATGTATCAATTGTTCCAAATAGCAGTTCACCACGCTCTGCTTTTTCTCTTGCACCTTCTACATTATCAAGAATCCATTTCACTTTTGTTCCAGAGAAATAAGCATCAATTAAAAGGCCTGTTTTATCCCTGAATAATTGATCATATCCTTTTGCTTTCAATTCTTCACAAATTGCTGCTGTTTGGCGGGATTGCCAAACAATTGCATGATATATCGGTTGGCCAGTTTCTTTATCCCAGACAACTGCTGTTTCCCGTTGGTTTGTAATACCGATTCCAGCCACTTGTTCTGGTTTTACATTCGCCCCGGCCAAACAAGAAGCCATTACCGCTAGGATCGAACCCCAAATTTTATTTGCATTATGTTCTACCCAACCTGGTTGAGGGAAGAATTGTTGAAATTCCTGCTGAGCGACTTGGACAATCTTTCCTTCTTTATTAAAAAGAATAGCACGTGAACTTGTTGTACCTTGATCTAATGATAAAATGTATTTTTCCATATATAAACTCTCCCTTTAATTAAAATTATGCACTGACTTTTTCTACGTGGACCGTTTCCTGAGGTTTCTTTCCCATTACGGAAGCGATCCCAAGAACAACTACAATTGCCCCTATTATAAACCAAAGACTCATTTCTGTTTTACCGAGAAAGGCAGCTTTATAAAATAATCCTCCCAAACTTCCTCCAAGGATTGGGCCTACAATGGGAATCCATGAATATCCCCAGTTAGAACTTCCTTTTCCTGGAATAGGAAGAAGGGCATGTGCTAACCTTGGACCAAAGTCACGGGCGGGATTGATCGCATATCCTGTTGTTCCCCCAAGACTTAAACCGATACTAACAATAAGGAAGCCTACCACAAGTGGATTTAGTCCATCTGTAAATTTATTTGCACCAATCGCTAATATTCCTAAAACAAGAATAAATGTACCAATAATTTCACTAATTAAATTTGCAAAAGTATGCGGAATGGCAGGACCTGTTGCAAATGTACCTAATTTCGCCCCTTGATCTTCTGTTACTCTCCAATGTGGAAGGTATTGGAAATAAATAATTATAGCCCCAATCATTGCACCAATTACTTGACCGAAAATATACGATGGGACTTCTTTCCACGGAAGGTCACCGGTAAAGGCCAGCGCCACGGTTAAAGCAGGATTTAGATGGGCGCCACTAAATTTACCTACTGAGTATGCAGCAACGGCTACCGCAAATCCCCAACCAAACGTAATCACAATCCAACCACTGCCATTAGAGAGTGTTTTCTTCAGATTCACACCTGCGCACACGCCAGCACCTAACGTAATTAAAATTGCCGTGCCAATTAATTCACCCCAAAAAGCTGTCATAATAAACCTCCTTTTTTTTAAAAAACATCTTTATCCGTCGAAAATAATCCAGAAAAAAACAAAAAAGACACACAGAAATATCCCAAAAAAAGGGGAATTCCGTGAGTCTCTGGCTCTTCTTCACATATTATCAACTTAATTACTAGTATAATATTTACCTGAAAGCGCTGTCAATACATTCACAAAATCTTCATATTTTCACTCATTATTTGCCTATATTAATCTATTGTAGCTGCCGAAAACCAACATAAAAAGGCATTCTCTATGAAAATAAAGAATGTCTTTTGAGTACAATTTAGTATTCTATTACTTTTTCTTTTCTGGCTCAAAATATTTCCATAAATCTTTTTTGGATGTTGTTACTGTGATTGCTCCTGCTGCAAATGCTTGTTCTACCTCTTCAATCGTATCGATAAATCCTCCGGCAAATACTTCCCTTTGCGTTCGATTGCGAATATCCTTAATAATTTTCGGCATAATTCCAGGTAACACTTCAATAAAATCGGGCTGGGTCCGTTCGATTAACGCGAAACTCTTTTCGATTGAACTCGTGTCTAATAAAAACAGACGCTGAACCGAAATTACGCCTTTCTGCCTCGCTTTCAGAATAACGCTACCTTTAGTTGAAATCAGTCCAAATGGCTTAAATTCCTGACAAATAAATTCGGTGGAGTATTCATCACTTTTTAGACCATGAATTAAATCCATATGAATAATTAACTTTTTATGGTTGGCCTTAGCCATTTGAAAAATGGGTTTCAGTCTGGAAACATGCAGATCCAAAATGACAAGATACTCATAATTACTTATCATCATTTTTTCAACATCTTCTATTTTTCGAATTGCGGGTAACACCTTTTGTCCAAAGAAGCTCATCCCCATTGTTCACCTTTCATCTTCGTTCTCTTATTCTATTATTTTATAACAATTTTATCCCTCTATACAGTCTTTAATTAGATTTACTTAGATTGGTAATGTCCAAACTGTGTAAATGGATATTATAGCAATACTTTTGCACGTTCATATGATTCTGCTACGATTTGCATGGGGTGTTTAACCGCTTTTTCATTCAGTTGGTCAAGTTGATTTTTACACATTCCACATTCTGTAACGGTATAATCTGCATTCAATTCCTCCACTGCTTCAGCCATCGGTCGGCCAATTTTCATCGAAACATCATATTTTTCCGTTTTAAATCCAAAAGTGCCACATTGCCCGCAGCAGCCTGCTCCCACGTCAGTAATTTCATAGCTGGGAATAAGTTCTAATATATCCATCGCTGGATTTCCAATTCCTTGTGCTTTCATATGGCATGGAGCATAGTAACCTGCTTTTGTATTAATTGGCGCTAAATTCATGTTCAGTTCCCCATTTTCCTTTAGCATGAGCAAATATTCATCCGCATCATAGACATGGTTGGCCAATTCTTTTGCTTCCTCTGTCTTTACATATGCTACATACTCTTTTTTAAGTGCAAGGGTGCAGCTTGTACAGGTGACGACTATATCATAGCCTTGGCGAGTATATTCTAAAAAGCTATTAATATTATCGTTTGCATTTTTCAGTCCTTGTTTCATTTGTCCGTTAGCGAACATTGGAACACCGCAGCATTTTTGGTTGGGTTTAACCACCTCAATGCCATTATGCTCCATCACCTTAATGAAGCTTTCTGCTACTTCTGGTGCATTATAAGTCGCATAACAACCCACAAAATAAGCGACTTTGCGCTCAGTAAAGGCATACTTTCTGTATATAGACACGGTTGAAATTATTAAAACGATACTTTGGAAATTGCCTCTCTGCAGGAATGCCCATGATGATCTCCATCACCTTTCGTACAGGTTTCATTCCCATGGCAAGATTCGTAACAGGTGCAAACGCGGAAGCCAGTTTTCCTACCATTTCAGCATTACTTAACACCAAGTCACGGAATTTTGTTCCCGACTTCTCCGCATGAATCGCTTTTAAATAAGCGGTCAACGTCGATACATGGACATTCTCCGGACAAGACATGTTGCAATTGCCACATAGCGTACATAATTCGATTCGTTTATCATCGAGGAGTTGTCGATTATCCATAAGCCTTTTTAACTCAGGTCCTAAATGTTTCGGGCCGCCGAATTCCAACGATGTATTGGAAACAGGACAGCTTGCAACACACGCATTACATTTAAGACACTTATCAAATGTGGATTCAGCAAATTGCAACTCAAGCACTACGTGTTCCCCCTAACATCATTTGCTGGCGAAGTTGTTCGATCATTTCATGGATCGATAAAAGGATAAAAACACCTCCGGTAATACCGTTCTGCGTAACCTGAATACCCCTGCTTGCACCTACTGGGTAGAGGTTGGTTGGACAATGAAGCAGTGCTCCCTTTTCATCTGTTTCCAGTCGTAAATCCGTTTCCTTTAACCCTTCCGTGGTTACTTCCAATCCACCACCTAGAATCCCTCCGGTTGCGAGGATAAATTGTTTCCCGTTAAGGTTCGTCAATCTATTTGCGGTATGGATAGTCAACGATTTGATTTCTTCTCCGTCAATGATGCACCCAGTAACGGTGGTGTCAGCATAAAATCTCACACCTAATTTCACTGCTTCTTTTTTCAAACGTTCATAGAGACGGATGGCTGTCGTATTCGGTGGCATGCCAGGTGCCTCGGTGATCTTTGCATTAAGTTCAAAAGAAAACTGTTCCATTGTTTCTTTCCATTGCTCAACTCCAAGTGATGCTGGAAAAATAAACATATCGCCTTGCCTGATATTCTCTTCAACAATACGCCGTTTAATTTGGTTGATGCAATGGTTCCGAATTTCCTTTTGATCCAATAGCCGTGCCGCATCTAATTGTGTCATCGTCCGCTGCGAGTGATTTCCTAACTTAATTTTTAATACATCTATAGCTAACTGAGGTCTAGCCTTTTGTAAATTCCCTTTAATATAAGCGGGCTGAAAATCGACTACTTCCTCAAACCCAACGATCACAACATGACCTTTTTCTGGAAGGGGAGAAATGGTCTCAGGGTAAAGTGCTGTCTTTTTCACATGGCCGGAGCCGGTAACAATGGAAGAGAGTTTCTCGATTTCACCCTCGTACGGATATCCTAATTTTTTCGTTAAAGTTTTAAATTGTTCTATTGCTCTTGTCAATTGAGATAGTTGCAAATTACTCATTTGATAAAGCTCAGCCCATTCATTTAATCCCTCCACTGATCCAGGAATTAGGTCCATCACCCCGGTTGATTGAATAATTTCCCCTGTTCCAGTGGCTACTAATGCCGTGCTATACCCTTGTTCTTTTGCCCAAATGGCAGAAATCAATCCCGATAACCCTTGACCTAAAACAACCACATCATACATGTTGATAATCCCCCTCTCCGAGTCCTAAAGAAACTTTATAAATCGTTTCCATCAACTGCAATTGCTTCGCGGTTTCACCCGTAGCAACCACATCCATACCTTTTTTCCTTTCAAAAACTGCATGGTGAAGTGCCCATTCAGCATCCTCAATCGTCGTCTTTCCTTTCTCAACAGCTAGTGCTGCTGTCCGGTGATTGCAGAAGGTTCCTTGACACGGTCCCATGCCTAAGCGGGTTCTACGCCGAATATCCCCTAGATGAAATCGGCCTTCCTCTGGTAAGACGGATTCAATTTCTGCCCAGGTTACTTGCTCACACTCACAAACGACAACATTTGAATGCTTCTCTTTTAAGGCTGATTCAATTTTTTTTGCCTTCGGACCTGCCCAATGAAATAATTTTTGTTTTGCAGCAGGAGCCATATCCACTTCTTTGAAAAACTCATCAGCGTTCCGGTGAGGGACCATTTCCTGGTCCGTGGTGCAGTTTGCCTTTACCCCGAGTTTTTCGCAAATTAAATCGACTGTTTTTTCCGCCATAAAGCGGAAGGTTGTCAACTTCCCGCCTGTAATCGTGACTAATCCGTCCAATCCATCGCGTGTATGATGGTCTAATAACGCAACTCCACGGGTAACATTCCTCCCACTCACATCAGCCACATTCGATTCTTGATATAGTGGACGGCTGCCGCTATAAGCACGAATCAACCGTAATTCATTGATCTTTGGAATTAACTTTTTCCCTTCAGCCAACATACCCTCGAGCTCTTGTCGACTTAAGGAAAAGTCATTCGGATCTTCGACATTCATTCCAGTTGTACCAAAGATTGTCACATTATGGGCCGGAACGAAAATGTCAGCATCTCCGGGCATGCGCAGACGATTAATGACTTGCTTATTGATACGATGGCTAAAAATTGCGAGCATCCCTTTATTATTAATCATTCTTAAGGGAATCCCGGCTAATTGGGCAATTTCCGCCCCCCAAGGACCTGCTGCATTAACAACCAGCTGAGCAAAAATTTCTTTTTTCTCCCCTGTAAAAACATCACGAACACGCAAACCAATTACCCGGTTTTGCTCCGTTAATACATCTACCACTTCATGATAGGTCAAAGCCTTTGCACCATGTTTTACCGCATCCGCGACCACATCAACCACCATCGTAAAACAGTCAACCGCACCATCTGGGACCCGATACACGGCTTGTAAGTCCTTGCTTAAAAAAGGTTCTTGCTGTAAGGCGTGGGCAACAGGTATTTCTTCAACAGGAATACCCACCTTTTCACAAGACGTCAGCCATTTTTGAATATATTGATCATCATCTTCAGGTACTTTTACGAATAAACCTCCTGTTTGCTCGATTGAACCTGGAATCGTTTTTTTTAAGATTAGGTTTTCTCGATAACTTTCAATTGCTACTTCTTCATCACGAACAGCATATCGTGCACCCGAATGGAGCAGACCATGATTTCGTGTGGAAGTTCCATGTCCCAAGTCCTGTTGCTCTATTAATATCGCTTTTATGCCACGTAAGGAAAGATCACGAAGCACTCCTGTACCCGTCATTCCTCCACCTATTACAATTACTTCTGTTTCCAGTTTTTGTCCCATACCCAATTCCCTCCCTGTTCATCTTAAGGGGTATTTTTGCACACAAAAAAGCCATAAAAACGCATAGGAATAGTAATAATCATTCCCAAGGGTTTTTATGGCTTTCTCCAAGTCTCTAAGCCTGCTATTATATTTTCTACTTAAGCATATACCAAAAAAATTTCTTTGCAAAGGTAAATGGCATGTCAAAATTGTGAATTTTAATTGATATATATATAAGGTAATGCTCGTATTTTTTATTTGATTACTTTTCGAATGCTTCAATGTGGTAAATAATCGATGTAAAATCTCTTTTTATCAATGGCAGCATTAATCCAATTTTCATAAGCTCATCGCCCACATATTCCTGTTCTCCCCTATTTACTCTATACATCTCATCCGACTTTAGCCCACGCAACTTCAGCCGGAAAAACGGTGGATTTGGTGTTGCCAACGTTTTAAAGTAAAAAACAGCAGCCCTTTCCTGATTCGGTGAAACATACATCCACGCCGAATCCATTCCATCAAACGGACTTAACAGCCTGAATAAGTCACCAAAACAGACGATATCCTTGATTTGATGATATCGTTTGATTTGCTCCATTACCACCTCCTTATCATCCCGACTCAGTTTGTCGATATTTAATTCAAACCCCAAATTTGCAGCCATCGCCACATGGCATCTCATTAAAAGCGGTGTGGTTCTACCGACCTGGTGATTTGGCACATCTGATACATGTGCTCCCATTGTAATGGCAGGATAAATGAGACTTGTTCCGTATTGAATTTTAAGCCGTTCAACAGCATCCGTATCATCACTCGTCCAGGTTTGCGGCATATAATAGAGCATTCCAGGATCAAAGCGACCGCCTCCTCCGGAACAGCTTTCAAATAAAATCCTAGGAAATCGTTCGGTCAGTTTGTCTAGGATTCGGTACAAGCCAAGCATATAACGGTGCGCGGTTTCTTTTTGCCGATGAGGTGGAAGCGCAGCTGAACCCACCTCCGTCATATTTCGATTCATATCCCATTTCACATAGGAGATCTTAGCACTGCTAAAGACTTCGGTCAGCGTTTCGATTAAAAAATTACATACGTCTTCCCGGCTTAAATCAAGAATTAATTGATTTCTGGACTGTGTTCGGTTCCGTCCCGGCACATGGATACACCAATCGGGATGCTTCTGATACAAATTACTGTCAGGAGAAACCATTTCCGGCTCGACCCATAACCCAAATTGCATCCCCTTTTTTTGGATATAATCAGCCAATCCGGTTAAACCATTCGGAAGTTTTTTCTTAAAAACAAACCAATCACCCAACGAACTTTTATCATTGTCACGATGCCCAAACCAGCCATCATCCAATACAAACAGTTCAATGCCCAACTCTTTTGCTGCATCCGCAAGGTCGATAAGTTTTTTTTCATTAAAATGAAAAAAGGTGGCTTCCCAGTTATTAATGAGAATTGGGCGTGTTTTGTCGCGGTATACCCCTCGACAAACCCTTTCCCTCAGAAATTTATGATATGTCCTGGACATTCCTCCAAGCCCGTCCGAGGAATAAACCATTAAAGCCTCAGGAGTTTGAAAGGTTTCCCCCGGCTGCAGCACCCATGTAAAATCAAAGGGGTTTATGCCGATGCTAAGTCTGGAAGTTTGATAAGGATCCACTTCGATGGAAGCTTGAAAATTCCCACTGTATACCAAACTGATGCCAAATACATCCCCATATTCTTCGTTAGTGTCTTTTGAAAGCAGCGCAACAAAAGGATTATGTTGATGGCTGCTTGAACCCCGAGCTGATGAAATCGTTTGAATCCCGTGGTTGAGTGGCTGTCTTTCGATGTGACGCTCACGCCCCCATGTTCCATAAAGGTGCAGCCAATCCCAATCTGATTGATGAATGTCGACTGACATACTCATACACTTATGTATTTCCACTTCATGGCTGCCAAGGTGCTCAAAGGAGACCGATCTCGTTATCACATCAAAATCACGATAAATTGTATAATGTAGATTTATCCCGATCCCAAGCATGGAATCTACCAGTGTTAGCACTAATGTTTCAGCATCAGAATTATCCTCGACATAAGCAGACGGTAATCCCTCAAGCGTATGTTTTCCTTGAAAAATTTCATGAGAATCAAAGACAAAGTCCGTTACCGTAGTTCCGTCAGCAGAACGGATCTGATAAGCCGGCGAACGAAAGTCCCCGTTCCCAAAAGCGGGATATTCCTGTGGTAGCGTATCAAGTGAAAATTGCGGAAGAGAAGGTTCGGTAGTCGGCGAAAAAGCCCTGCCTTTAAACGCCAGAATGGAAGAAGGATGCAGCGTCTTAACCATCTTGCCCCAATACAAATGAGCGGGATATTTACCATGGACAATTTGAATCAAATAACTAGTCTTGCTATTGTACAAATGAAAAATCCTATCCTTTTCATCCCAATCAATTGGCACGAGCACTCATTCCCCCATTGTTAGATAACCTAAATTACTTACTTATCTTCCTATAAATATGATTTTCCCTATGTATATCAGAACAATAAATTTAAAAAGGGTGTCAGGCACCGTTCGTGGACATTTGTCCACGAGCGGTGCCTGACACCCAAATCTACACAAAAATGGTTTTTATAGTGTAATGGTGAAGGTGGTTCCCTTCCCTTCTTCGCTGTCAACACAGATGGTTCCTTCGTGCATTTCGATGATTTTTTTTACGATGGAGAGTCCTAAACCGCTGCCGCCTTTTGACCGGTCCCTTGCCTTATCTGCTTTGTAGAATCGTTCAAATACATGGATCTGATCTTTTTTCGTGATGCCAATCCCCGTATCGGAAATTTTCACGATCGTTTTGTCATCGACCTGCTGGAGATGGACACGAATACTTCCGTGCTTCTCAGTAAATTTAATACTATTGTGAATCAGATTGGTCCATACCTGGCTCATCAAATCTTCATCCGCAATGATGATGACCTTCTCGAGGGACACATCCAGTTCCAGTTCCTTTTCAATCCAATGTGGTTCACAGGCCAATATAATTGTCCGTAATTGTTGGTCTAACCGATAGCTATGTCGCTCAAAGGGATGATGCTTGGATTCTAGGGAGGTTAGTTTTAGAAGATTATCACTTAATTTCGATAATCTTTTGCTTTCTGTTTCAATAATACTGAGATAATGACTTCTTTCATCGCTCGAAAGCTGGCCATATTGAAGTGCTCTTGCAAAACCCATGATCGACGTCAGCGGCGACTGAATTTCATGTGAGACATTAGAAATAAACTCCTGCCGCATCTCTTCCAACTGCTTTAATTGCTTAGCCATATGATTAATATGGTCAATCAGACTCGTGAATTGATTTCTTTTACCAGCCTTTAAATCGAGGTATACATTAAAATCACCTTTAGAAATCCTACTTAACGCATCCAGTACTTCATGAAAGAGATTGCGTCGCCTTGAACGAGTGAATAAAGATATAAGAAAACCAACTAAGCTCATCGTCAATAAACCAGTAATTACCGATGCCATATGACGAAGGTAATCGGATGTATGAAAATCGAATAATCGATAAGTGCCAGAGACAATAAAATAACCTGCTGAAAAACCAAAAGAGACAAATACAAAGAAAAAGACAATCCCAAAAACATGTTGAAAAAAGCGCTTGATTTTCATAATTTTACCTCAAAGCGGTAGCCTAATCCCCAAATCGTCTGAATCCGGAACGGGAATTCTCTTTCTGGAAACCGCTCTCTTAACCTTTTAATATGAACATCGACAGTTCGTTCGTCTCCTTCATAGTCGTAGCCCCAAATGTCTTCAATGAGCACTTCTCGTGAAAACGTTTTTCCAGGATAGCTGGCCAGTTTAAACAACAGCTCAAATTCTTTCAACGGAATCGTATATTCCTTATTTTTAAAAGAAATTTCATGTGTTTTTCGATTCAATTTAAATTCATTAATCGTAATCGTTTGCGAAACCGTTATATTATACCGTTTTAATAATGCTTTAACTCGAGCGGTTAACTCCATTGGGTCAAAGGGTTTAACTAGATAATCGTCCGCTCCCAACTCGAATCCTTTCAGCTTTTGTGTGGTTTCCCCTTTGGCGGTCAGCATTAAGATGGGAATATCACTAAATTCCCGCAGCTCTTTGCATAATTCCCAGCCATCCATATTTGGCATCATAATATCAATGATCGCTAAATCCATCTTTACTTTTTCCATCAGTTGTAATGCCATTACACCATCTGATGCCTCATAAAGTTCGAATCCTTCTTTTTTTAAAAAAAGTTGGATTAGTTCGCGAATATTAGCATCATCATCGACCATTAGAACTTTTGTCATTCCTCCTCATTCCTTTCCTTCTATTAAGCAGATTCGTTGATCCGTAATTGTTGCTCGGCAAATTCACGATACAAGGAGTGAGTTCTTAAAAGTTGTTCATGTGTACCGCTTCCCTTAATTTTCCCTTTATCCAAAAAGATAATTTGATCGCCCCACTATTGTGGTACCTACACTTAATAAAAGAGCGATACCAAGGAGCAATTTAGATGGATTGGTATGCTGAACCAATCGAATAAATTGACGCCAGCCCTTTTGACTCTTTACTTCAGACATTTATATTTACATCCCTTCTAAAGGTCACGTTAAATTCAAGTCTACATTCTCGATTACAACCCGATTATACAAAGAATATATGAATTGAATATGAACTGCCTATAAGAATAGCTTAAAAAAGGTGTCAGGCACCAGCCGTGGACATCTGTCCACGGCTGGTGCCTGACACCCTAACAAGATCGGCTTTCTTCCACCTACTCTTTTCGAGTTGGAAATGAAGTCCCAAATTAATTATTGTTACTATCTAATAGCATATAATTTACATTTTTCATAGAAACTAGTTTTCCCAATTTCCAGTAGTTTAGCAGCCTCCTGCTTATTGCCATTTGTCACCTCTAATGCATTTAAAATGGCTTTCTTCTCGGCATGAGCAAGTGTTTCTTTTAATGAGAAAATCGGTAATAGCGGTTTTGGCGTCGTCTCAAGATTCTGGGTATTAGCTCCCTTAACAAAGTTAGTCTCCGGTTCCATGTCACGTAAGTATAATGGCAGGTGGACCATTTCAATCGTTTTCCCATCCAGAACATTGATGGATCGTTCCAAGACATTCTCAAGTTCCCGGATGTTTCCCGGCCATGAATGCTCCATTAGTCTCTCTTCTACCACAGTAGATAGCTCAATTCCTTTGCGGTAAAATTTCCCCTCTAACTTTTTCAATAAGCTTTGAGAGATTAGCGGAATATCCTCTTTTCGCTCTCTAAGAGGGGGAATTTCTATTTTGATGACATTTAATCGATAATACAAATCCTGACGAAACTTTCCTTCTTCCACCAGCATCTCTAAATCCCGGTGTGTTGCTGCTATGATTCGCACATCTACTGCAATTGACTTTTGACCTCCGACTCGCTGAATCTCTTTTTCCTGCAGCACCCTCAAAAGCTTACTTTGCATCGAAAGTGGCATGTCACCTATTTCATCTAGAAAAAGTGTACCATTGTTGGCAATTTCGAACTGCCCCTTCTTTCCGCCTTTCTTTGCTCCTGTAAACGCACCATCATCATAGCCAAATAGTTCCGATTCTAGTAAATGTTCAGGTATTGAAGCACAATTGATTGCAACAAAGGGTAAGGAGGCACGCATGCTGCTATTATGAATGGCATGAGCGAATAATTCCTTGCCTGTTCCTGAATCCCCGATCAATAAAACGGATGAGTTGCTTCCAGATATTCTTTCTGCTAATTTTTTGGTTGCTAGAAAAGTAGAGCTTTTTCCAATTAAATCATTGAATTGGTACTTACTTTTCAGCTCTTTTTCCAGTTTTGTTTTATAATACTTTAATTCTTCAACTAGCCCCTGGATTTTTGTTTTATACATCCGCCATTCCTCAGGGGTACGAAACATGACAGTTCCCACCGCTCCGACGATTTTTCCATCCTCAATGATCGGGAAACGGTTTGCAATCATTTCACTTCCATTAATCGGATGAAGAGCAGCAAGTTCTTTTTGTCCTGTTTTGACGACAATGTGCATGCGAGAATTTTCAATGACCTCTTGTACAGGCCGGTTGACAGCATCTTTAACGGTCGTTCCTAAGAACTCACAATATGCCTCATTTATATAAAGAATAGTCCCATCATGATCGACGACTACGATTCGTTCTGCTAATAGATGAATCATTTGCTCATGCCATTTATTGGGAATCTTCTCAAATCCTTGGTACATTCTTTTCCCACCTCTACACCTTAGATATTATAATTATACCAAACGAGTACGTTGATTTGAGTGAATGGAGGCATTTTCATACAATATGAAAATCCTATTCGAACAATCGAATAGGATTCTCTATTTGGAATTATTGAGCCGTGTAGCCGCCATCTAGAATAACTGCTTGACCTGTAACGCCTCTTCCTTTATCACTTGCTAAAAAGACCGCATAATCAGCAATTTCTGTTACGGATAATAGCCTTCTTTGTGGAACCAGCGGGAAGAGTACTTCTTCAATTACACTGTCTAAGCTGACGTTCCTCGTTTTAGCCAAATCTCCCAATTGGTTTCTTACTAGTGGTGTATCCACGTAACCAGGACATAAAGCATTTACGGTGATTCCGTCTGCTGCACCTTCCAATGCTGCAACCTTGGTCAAACCAATGACGCCGTGTTTTGCACTATTATATGCGGCCTTGCCAGCAAACCCGATCACACCATTAATGGAAGCCATATTGATTACTCTTCCAAAGCCTTGTTTCTTCATGATTGGAAATACATTTTTAATCCCGATAAATGGTGCGGTTAACATGATTTTGACTAGTAATTCAAATTTCTCAGTCGGAAACTCCTCAATTGGTGATACATACTGCATTCCTGCATTATTGACTAAAATATCAATACTTCCGAACGCTTTATAAGCTGACTGAAGACTATTTTTAAATGCTTCCTCGTCGGTCACATCACATGGCGCAGATAATGCTTCAAATCCTTGCTCCCTTAATTCAGCAGCCACTTCTTCGCTTTTATTAGCATTTAGATCTGAGATCACAACCTTAGCGCCTTCTTGTGCAAACGCCCTTGCGATTTCTAATCCAATCCCACTTGCAGATCCTGTAATAAATGCTGTTTTTCCTTCTAATGACTTGGTCATACGAGAATCCTCCTTTATAACTAGACAACTATTCTTCTATATTTACGCGCAATGTCTTTAGATAATCCCAAATAAAGTGTAAAGACCAATCACAAAGAAAACGGCTATTGTTTTAATAACTGTTATGGCGAAAATGTCGCGGTACGATTGTTTGTGTGTTAATCCTGTAACGGCGAGCAAGGTAATGACGGCACCGTTATGTGGAAGTGTATCCATCCCACCAGATGCCATGGCGACAACACGGTGCATAACCTCTGGTGGAATATTCGCTGCTGTAATAGCCTGATTGTATTTATCAGCCATCGCGCCTAACGCAATCCCCATACCACCTGAGGCGGACCCAGTAATACCTGCAAGGGAACTAGTTGTAACCGCACCGTTAACAAGTGGATTCGTAAAGGTACTAGAAATCCCGTCACTGATTTTTGCAAATCCTGGAAGTGAGGAAATAATACCGCCAAAACCGTATTCGGCTCCCGTATTCATCGTTGCAAGCAATGCTCCGGCAATACTGAGGTTTAGTCCTTCTTTAAAGTTTACTGTCACACGTTTCCAATCGAAGGCAAGTGACGTGACGATCCCCACGACTAAGGCCATTTCAATGGCCCAGATAGCTGCAACAGTAGGAACATCTACTGTATATGCTTTTAAGCCAATCGCAGAAAAATCAAAACCGTTCGGGTACCATTTTGGTATGTAGGTAATGAATAATTTATTTGAAACAGCTACCAGCACAAGCGGTACAAACGCTAATATTTGCTTTAAAACAGATTGATGTGTCGTTAAATCTGGAACGGTTACGTCCTTTTGATTTGATTCAGCTAAATCCAATGCAGCCGCAGTTTCGGCTTCAAATCCATAATAACCTTCCCCTGCTTTTGCTGCCTTTTTCCTCCTCATCTCTAGATAAAGCAACCCTAGAGTTAAGACAAAAATAGCCCCGATAATTCCAAGTGTTGGTGCCGCATAAATATCTGTTTTAAAGAATTGAATTGGTATAACGTTTTGAATTTGCGGTGTTCCCGGCAGGGCATCCATAGTGAATGTGAACGCACCAAGTGCAATCGTTCCTGGAATTAAGCGTTTAGGAATATTCGCTTCCCTGAACATTTGAGCAGCAAATGGGTAAATTGCAAAAACAGCTACGAATAAGCTTACACCGCTATATGTTAATATGGCGCCTAATAATACAATGGTTAGCATCGCACGTTTTGCACCAAGCAGACGGACAATCGTCTTAGCGATGGATTCTGCAATCCCTGACATTTCAACTACTTTTCCAAAAATGGCTCCTAATAGGAACACTGGGAAGTATGATTTAATGAATCCGACCATTTTTTCCATGAACACACCGGAAAAGAACGGTAAAACATGGCTTGGGTCAACAAGTACAACAGCTAAAAGTGCACAAATCGGTGCAAATAAGATAACAGAAAATCCTCGGTAGGCAACAAACATTAAGAGCCCAAGTGACAAAAGAATAATAAATAATTGCATTTAAATCCCCCTTTTTACTTTTTGTATGAGCTTCAGCATCCCCTTGGTAAGCGTTTACAGGTTAAAGTTCACTTAAAAAAATGCAAGTTCCGTGCCAAAATCGGTTATTAATTTCTCAAAAATTTAAATTTTCTTTATTATCATACAAGTATTATACTAAATTAATAGTTTATAACTATACGTTACCAAAAACCACCCTTTATACTCTCGTTTATGATTCCGTAAATTCGGAAAATTCAGTGCGATTGGATTCCGAAAATCCGGAATTTTCCGTTTTTGCGGAATCAATTTACTTAAAACACTGACTTTAACAGCATTTGATAAATGCCTAATCCCTCGGAATCTATGAAACTCGATTTACTTTTCATTTTCTATCATATTAATTAACCGTTTTTTGCTTTTAAAATAACTGGATTGATCGTAAACACAGCTTCTGTTTTTTCCTTAACGGTATCAAGTTCGACACCATCTTGAAGTTCCTCCAGTACCAATCCTTCAGCTGTTACACGAAAGACCGCTAGTTCCGTCACAATCAGGTCCACTACGCCCTTTCCAGTCAAAGGCAATCGACATTGTTCTATTATTTTGGATGATCCGTTTTTGGCCATATGTTCCATTGCTACAATAACTTTCTTGGCTCCAGTAACTAAATCCATTGCTCCACCCATACCGGGCACCATTTTTCCAGGAACCATCCAGTTAGCAAGATTGCCTTTCGCATCAACCTCTAATCCTCCAAGGACCGTTACGTCCACATGTCCTCCACGGATCAATTCGAATGAGAAAAGGCTGTCGAAGAATGCACCTCCTGGATTAATACCCGAAGGCTGCCCACCCGCATTAACCAAATCCGGATCAATTTCTCCGTCTACAGGCCCGAGTCCGATATATCCATTTTCAGATTGGAGAATGACGTTAACATTTTCAGGCAGGTAGTTTGGGACCATAGTCGGCAGTCCAATCCCCAGGTTAACTACATCTCCATCTTGCAATTCCTTCGCAACACGAGCAGCGATCACTTGTTTGGGATTCACTAGCGTATTTATCATTATCGACTACCTCCCTGAACGAAAATTTTATCTATCAAAATTCCCGGCGTCATCACTTCATCTGGATCAATTTCTCCAACTTCAACGATTTGCTCTACTTGAACAATCACGAGATCTGCCGCCAAGGCCATCAATGGGTTAAAATTCCGGGCCGAACGATGATAAACCAAATTGCCTGCTTTATCTGCTTTATATGCTTTTAGAAGGGCAACTTCAGCGCGAAGCGGTTTTTCGAGTAAATATTCACGGCCATCGACGGTGATCTTTTCTTTGCCTTCTTCGACTACAGTTCCAACACCGGTGGGAGTCAACACTCCGCCAAGGCCGGAGCCTCCGGCACGAACACGTTCAGCAAGTGTTCCCTGGGGAACTAGTTCTACTTCCAGTTCACCTGCAATCATTTGCTTGCCTGTTTCAGGATTTGTACCGATATGAGAAGCAATTACTTTTTTAACTCGTTTGTTTACAATTAATGGTCCTACACCCGTTTCGATGAAAGCGGTGTCATTTGCGATTAGCGTTAAATCCTTCACATCTGCTTCAAGCAGGGCAGTTACCAGTTCTTGTGGTGTACCTACCCCCATAAACCCACCTGCCATAATGGTCATTCCATCTGTCAGAATGGAGGAAATTTCCTCTATTGAAATAATTTTATTCACTTTAACGCACCTCCTGAAAAGAATTAAATGAAATTAGTGCTAGTTACACTCATTTAATATGCAAGAAGTGTGCCAAAAATAGAGTCCCTTAAGGCGATGTCCGAAGTTTTTTGAAAATCAAAATTACGAGGAGCAAAAGAAAAAGCGAAGTGCATCCAAGTGCCCCTCACTTTTTGTCCAAACAATAATATACTTCCTATAAATTAACGGCAAGTGTCCACATCGGGTGGACAAATTGACCAAGTGTCCACGGACGGTGCCTGACACCCTATTTTAATACCCTATTTCTTCCCAACTCTAATATAGCCAATCTCTTCAACGAGCTCCTGCCCTTGTGGCCCCTGCATCCATTCAAGGAATGGTTGGATTGTTCGCATTTTTTTGTTGTCCTTCACTGTGATTGCGTAGAGGGAAGCGGTGAATGGGTATTTACCGCTCGCGATGTTTTCGGGAGTTGGTTCAATCCCATTAATGGCCAGCAGTTTAATGTCAGTGTTCGCCTTCATTCCGGTTGCAAAGAAGCGAAATGAAAAACCAATCGAGTTGTCGTAGTTTCGGTAATCAGCAACCTGTTCAATAATCCCGCCCATCCCTTCAGGTACATCTTCTTTTAGAGGCTTCATAATCGGCGTATCGCCCATTATTTTCTCCAACAGTGTTTGGCTTCCTGAATTTTCTGGACGTTGAAAGGCAATAATCTTTTCGTCCTTGCCGCCAAGTTTTGACCAGGTTTTTATTTTTCCAGCGTAGATGTCTTTAATCTCTGAAACAGCTAAGCTATCAATCTTATTTTCGGGGTTAACAAAAAAGACAAACGCTTCCTTCCCAATCGGGGTCATGACCAGTTCTTTCCCTGCCTCTTTCGCCATTTGCTGTTGTTGTTTCGATGGCTCTGCTCCAAAGTATATATCGACATCGCCTGTTAAAAGCCGTTCATAAGCATAAATCGTATTGGTGAAGGTGACGACCTCCCCGTATTCTTGATAAACCTTTTCGATATTTTCATAGGCTGCATTGGCAAAGGCAGAATAAACCGGGAACGCCGCTTCTGCTCCATCTAAAATAGGCATTTCACTCGGGTTTTTGATTGTAAAGGTTGAGGCAGTTTTCAGCTTTGGCAGGATATTATCTGGGTTGTTAACATCATAAGGATAGAGATCCGTACTAGAATATCCCCCTCCATATTTAAAACCATACGATGGCAGGACCGTTTGACTACGGTGCCATTGAACAGCCGCACCCGTACCCATTGCAAGGATAAATACCATTACAACAGACAGCAATTGCTTTCTATTAAAGGCTGGGCGCGTCCTCCTTTTCAACACGGCAAATAATACTCCTAAAACAAAGGAAAGCTCATATACGAACGGTGCCCAAAGAAATAATCTTCCTTCCCCCAAAAAGATGGCCATAAAATAGATTGGTGCAAAGGGAAGATGAAAGACACTATAATACAACCAAGCATCAGCTCCGTAAAACCCGCTGCTAATCAGCATAAATACAGCCCACAGTACAGCTGTATAGGCAAGAGGAACAAGTACAGGGATCAAATAGTCTTTCAAGTTGTCCTGCTTAAGGAGTTTTTTACTAGCTAGAAACCCAGCAAGGCATCCGAAGATAATCAAGACAGGCAATGATGCTAATAGGATATGATCAAACTCCATCAGTATTGCTAATTCTCCAAATGAAACTACAAGCGGTACAATCCCAAAATACAATAATATGAACTTTACCTTTTTCCCCATATGCTCGCTCCTTTTTACCAATAAAGTAGTTACTCCGTAAATATAATATAGTGTAATTTTACACTTTATTGGCAGATTTTACAATAAAGAACTTTTAAAAAAAGATCGCCAAAGTAAGAAAGAGACCTTTCCGCATCACGAAAAGATCCCTTTAAAGCTAGCTTATTTAATTAAAAACTATTTTGCTAACATCGTTAAAACCGTATCTAATAAAACATTGATCCCTTTTTCGCAATCTTCCCAAGTAGTTAACTCTTCTTCACAATGGCTTTTGCCGTTAATACTAGGGACAAATAGCATGGCCGTAGGAACGAAGCTCGCAATGAATTGGGCATCATGGCCGGCACCGCTGACCATTCTTCTATTAGAATACCCGAGCGCCTGTGCCGATTCTTCTAAACGCTGGCAAATTTCAGATTCGAACCAAACGGTGTCCCGCTCCCATAATTTTGTTGTTTTTACCTCACAGCCTTCATTTAACGAGGTTAAATTCGGAAGTGCTTCGATGAATTTTTTAACCGTACGGACAATTTCCATGTCTTTATGGCGTGCTTCAAGAGTAAAGATGACCTTGTTCGGAATGACCGTATGGATGCTTGGGTACACGTTTACTCTGCCAATCGTGAAGACTAAATCTTCATCTAATACTCCTAACCGCCTGCGGATTTCGTTTATTAAGTTATTGGTTGCAAACAAGGCATCTTTTCTCATCTTCATTGGAGTTGTGCCCGCGTGGTCGGATTCCCCTGTTACTTCAATCTCATAGCAGGCCATTCCCACCACACATTCTACAACACCGATTGAGAGTGCCTCTTTTTCAAGGATCGGTCCTTGTTCAATGTGGAGCTCTAAAAGTGCCGATGCCTCTTTCAATCGATTCTCCACACCGCCTTCGTACCCGCTCGACTTTAACGCCTCCCCAAAAGTAACTCCCTCTGAATCTACCTTTTTTAACATAGCAGACTTTTCGAATTTGCCTGAGAGTACCCCCGATGCCATCATCGAAGGTTCAAACCTGGCACCTTCTTCATTCGTAAAGTTAACAATTGTGATCGGGATCTGTGGTTTAATTTGATTCTCGACCAACGTTCGAACCACTTCTAAACCAGCAACTACCCCTAAGACACCATCGAAACGGCCGCCTTTTTTCACCGAATCTAAATGGGAGCCAATAAGAATTGGCGGCTTTTCTTCTTTCCCAGTCAGTGTCGCATACATGCATCCCATATCATCCACCTTGACTGTCAACCCTAATTCCTCGCAGCAAGAACGGAAGTAATCTCTTACCCGGATATCTTCTTTTGATAAAGACAACCTTGTGACCCCATTGTTTTCTGTCCGGCCAAAGTTTGCAAATTGTTCCAATGTCGTTTTCAGTCTTTCTCCGTTAATCAATAATTTTTGTCGTTGCATGATTAAACACTCCCTTTTTTATCTGAGATAAAGTGCATAATTCAATGTTAAAAATCTCGTGGGGATAAAAACAGAAATTTGCGGACTTTTGATTTTGAAGCTGTTCTGAGGTCCAAGGTAAGCCTAATATTAAATTTAAGTAAATATTCAGACAACAATTTAATTATACACCACTGCTAAGGCCTGTCATTAGACAAAACATCAAATCTTACCCACAAATTGTTTTATAGATTGTATGTATTGGCAACATCACAAAATATAAAAAGGTGTCAGGCACCGCTCGTGGACATTTGTCCACGAACGGTGCCTGACACCAAATTTTTAATACTAATCTACTTATTTTTTCTTTGCGTGTTTGCGCATGTCAAAGGCTACTGCGACGATGATGATTAAGCCTTTTACGATGAATTGAATGTATGGGCTTACGCCAAGGAAGGCTAATCCGTAGTTGATGACTTGGAAAATCAGTACCCCTGTGATAACACCAGGGACGGTTCCAATTCCACCTGATAGTGATACACCGCCGACTACGCAGGCTGCGATTGCATCTAGTTCATACATGTTACCTGTGTTGTTTGTTGCACTACCTACACGTCCAGCTTCCAGTGTACCTGTTAAGCCATAAAGAAGACCTGCGATCGTGTAAATGATAATCAGGTTTCTTGCTACGTTTACACCCGAAACCTTAGCAGCTTCTGGGTTTCCACCAATGGCGTACATATTTTTACCTAGCTGTGTTTTATTCCAAATCACCCAAATGATAAGTGATACTACAATGGCATAAATAATGAGATATGGAAATTCATATTGGCCAATTTTTATTCCGCGTTGCGCAAAAGTTGTAAAGGCTTGGCTTAATCCGCCAATAGGCTGCGCACCATATGGCGGGCGGTCAAAATAAATCGAAGTTAGTCCGTAAACACCAATCATCATACCTAAGGTAGCAATGAATGGAGGAACATGAAATTTTGCTACAATGACACCGTTTAATGCTGAAATTAGACCTGTTGCTACCATCGCAATGACAATCGGCACAATTAACGGTAATTCCGGCAGGTTTGGATACATTCGATAAGCATAATCCCCTGCTTGCAGCATCGAGGCTGATATGACGGCTGCAAGTCCAACCATCCGGCCCGCTGAAAGGTCAGTACCTGCAGTAATTAAGATACCTGCTACCCCAAGTGCGATAATAATACGTGAGGATGATTGACTTAAGATATTAATTAAGTTTGTCATCGATAAAAAGTCCGGAGAAGCAGCGACAATCCCGACAACAAGAAGGATTAAAACTACATAAATTACGTTATCAACAAGCCATTTTGATACGCTTGATTTTTTTGAAGCTTGAGTATTCATATCCATTCCTCCTAATACAAAGCTGCTAATTGCATGATTTCTTCTTGAGATGTTGCGTGAGTCTCAACAATTCCAGCTGCTTTTCCATTACTCATGACTAAAATTCGGTCGGTTACACCCAAAAGCTCAGGCATTTCGGAAGAAATCATGATAATCCCTTTTCCTTCTGCAGCTAATTGGTTAATGAGTTGATAAATTTCAAACTTTGCCCCGACATCAATTCCCCTAGTTGGTTCATCAAGCAATAAAATATCTGGTTTTGTTAGCAGCCATCGGCCAATAATTACCTTCTGTTGGTTTCCACCTGATAAACTTCCAATCGATGTCTTTTGGGAAGGTGTCTTTACCTTCATGGAATCAATTACCCACTGGGTATCATCGGCGACTTTGCGGTCAGATAAGAATCCGCTTTTTGTTTTATATTGCTTCATGTTAGAAATGATCGAGTTAAAGCTAATGCTTAGTTCTGGGAAAATACCGGTTGATCTTCTTTCTTCCGTTACAAGGGCAAATCCATTTTTGATGGCTTGCTGCGGTGAATGGTTTTTAACTACCTTGCCATTTAATTCAATCGTTCCTGATGTTAGCGCCCTCATCCCAAATAATGCTTCAACCACCTCGGTCCGTTTCGAGCCAACCAATCCGGCAATACCTAAGATTTCGCCTTTTCTTAACTCGAAGCCGACATTAGAAAAAGAAGGCTGTGTTTCTGCAGTCAAATCAGATACTTTCAATATTAATTCCCCTGGTTTGTTTATTTTTTCAGGGAACCGTTGTGAAAGGTCACGTCCTACCATCAATTTAATAATTTCATCGGTTGTAAGGTCCTTCGAACTTTTTGTTGCTATATACTGACCATCACGCATGATCGTTACTTCGTCAGAAATCTTTAAGATTTCCTCCATTTTGTGTGAAATATAGATAATCGCAACGTTCTCACTTTGAAGCCTTTTGATGATTCTGAACAGATGATTTACTTCCGTCTCTGTTAGAGAGGAGGTTGGTTCGTCCATTACTATAATTTTAGAATGGTAGGAAACAGCTTTTGCAATTTCCACCATCTGCATTTCGGAAACAGAAAGCGTGCTCACCTTACTACGTGGATTAATACTGATATCAAGACTTTTAAAAATAGCAGCTGTATCCTCGTACATTTTCTTTTCATCGATGAAAATGCCCTTTTTCGGATAACGCCCCAGCCAAATATTGTCCATAACATTCTGTTGACGTACCTGATTTAGTTCTTGGTGTACCATAGAAACTCCGTTTTCGAGGGCTTGCTTCGAATTGGCAAAGGAAACTTCTTTCCCACCAAAAAGAATTTTGCCTTCATCCATCGAATAAATGCCGAATAAGCATTTCATTAACGTCGATTTTCCCGCACCGTTCTCGCCCATTAAGGCATGTACCGATCCAGGCTTTACTTTTAGGGAAACATTGTCTAAAGCGAGTACCCCTGGGAACCTTTTGGTTATATTAAGCATTTCTAGTAAATTAGTAGAACTTGATTCTGACATGAGCGAACCTCCTCTGAAACCATTTAAAAAAGGATGAGAGCTCCACTGGATGCTTCTCAAACTTTTAAAGAGAGTAATAATTTTTTTGCGGTATCCAGCTCCAAATATTTGGAGTCTTACCCCGAACGAAGGAAAAGCGTCCGCTTTTCCTTTGTTCGAGGAGCGCCTAGGGGCTCGGGGTCATAAGCCAATCCGTCAAGAAGGTCAAAGGGCAACCTTCTCGCCGGCTCGTCTTATGCCTGTCGCCCCTGGACAAGGCGCTTCTGCTTTTCTTACTTATAAGCGTCTCTACCAACTTGGATATTATCTTTTGTTACTTCAATGTAAGGAACACGAACTGCTTTATTATCGTCTAGCTTCCACTCAGTTCCGTCTAATACATCTTTGCCGTTTGCTGCATTTGCTGCTAGCTGAATAGTGGCGCTACCTTGGTTTTTCGCATCATTTAAGATGGAACCAACCATTTTACCATTTTCAATCATTTCAAGTGCTTCTGGAATCGCGTCAACACCTACAACAGGCATGAACTTGTCGCCGGAGAAGTAGCCTGCTTTTTCAAGTGAAGCAATCGCACCTAATGCCATACCATCGTTGTTGGCAATAACAAATTCGATTTTGTCATTGTATTTTGCAAGCCAAGCATCCATTTTTTCAGTTGCTTTCATTGCATCCCACATCGCTGTATCCATAGCTAATTCTTCCACTTGAATCCCTTTTTCTTTTACAGTATCCACTGCAAATTTTGTACGAGCTTCTGCATCTGGGTGTCCTGGCTCACCCTTTAGTAATACATATTGAAGCTTGCCATCTTTGTTTTTGTCATATTTATCTTTGTTAGCTTCCCAAGCCTTTGCAATCAGTTCACCTTGAAGTACACCTGATTCAGAAGATGTTGTTCCAACATAGTAAGCTTTATCATAGCCTTTTAATACACTTGCATCAGGCTCTTTATTAAAGAAGATAACCGGAAGATCTTTTGCTTTTGCTTTGTCCACAATTGTTTGCGCCGCTTTTGGATCAACCAGGTTAATTGCTAGAGATTTTGCTCCTTTAGCAATTAGGGTATCAACTTGTTCAATCTGTTTTGCTTGGTCGTTTTGCGAGTCATTTAGCATGAGCTTTACTTTATCTTTTGCTGAAGTCTCCATTGCACGGCGAACATAGGACATGAAGTTGTCATCAAATTTGTAAATAGTTGCCCCAACTGCTGGAAGACTGTTGTCCTTGCCTTTTCCAGAATCTGTACCGCTTGTTGAATCACTGCATCCTGTTGCTAATAGAATACTAGATGCAACTGTTAAAGATAGAATTAAACCTTTTTTCTTTTTAAGCATGTTGTCATTCTCCTTTTACTATTTAGTAAAGACTCTGGTAAGGCAGCAGAACCGCTCCACTTAACCTTGGTGTAAGCCCTTACACTTATGTTAGCATGGGGGGATTCGCTTCAATAGGTCAAAAGTCTAGCATTAATTTGTGATTATCTAGACTTTTTTGCAAACGCTTTATTTTTTATAAAAAAAAATGAGACCAATCCACTACGACGGATTGATCTCATTAGAGGAAAAATATTAACCTACTGTTACTTTGCGAAATTCAGTTGGCGATAAACCTGTGTGTTTTTTAAACACGCGGCTAAAATAGTTTGGATCCTTGTAGCCAATCGTATAGCATATTTCCTTTAAGCTTTTTCCTGGGTCAACCATCGCAGCCTTGGCATGCTGGATTCTTATTTCCGTCACATAATCAATAAAGGTCATCCCAAAACGATCTTTAAATAATTTGCTAAAATAATAGGGACTAAGCTCCACATATTCTGCCACTAATTCCAATGTAATCGAAGCAGCATAATGGTTTTCGATATATTCCTTTGCCTTATGGAGCATGCCCTTAGCGTGATTGTTTCGCCATACCTGGACATGATGAACGACGGCTAATAAATGGGCCTTTCCTTTTTCAAAAATCGCCATAATATCCTCAGACTCTTCCACTGCAGGTGTTCGTTCATAGCTTATACCTAAATCATGGAGCATTCGGGAAATGATAATAAACAATTCATCAAATGACTTTTTAACTAGTGACCCTTTAATATTCTTGTCCTCTGCTAGCATTTTGGCAAATGTTTCAAAAATGAACAAAACCTGATTGACATCTCCCTGCCGGACAGCTTCTAGTAGTTTCTTCTCAATCTCTAACACACCTGATTGAGAAGGGAGTTCAGCAGACCCTTGTTTTACTGCAAATAAATACTTTCGATTTGGAGTTTTTACGAGGTGCTGCAGGGCCATTAGCGCTTCATGATAAGATTTATTTAGTTCATGTGCATGGTTATAAGGAAGGCCAACCCCGATCCTTAACTCGGCATTGAATCCTTTCTTTTCAAAAAGACTGTTCAGATTATCGATGACTGCCTGTGCATTCGTTTTAAAATGGACCTTTTCCGTCGCTTTTTTACAGAGGAATAACACAGGCACCTGTGAATCGGTTGACGGCCCAACCATCATTTCCTGTTTAATCATGACAGAATTAAGGGTATCCTTAAGCCACAAATACCAGTTCTGTTTTTCAACTGCTGAAAGTTCCGTCATGCCCCGAGGCCGCAGTGAGAAAAGCATGATATACCCGGAAGTAATCTCAACTCCAAGCAGCTGGCCCCATTCATCAAAGGTAATATCCTGAACTTGATTTACTAATACCGATGATACCCATTCTTTTTGCGCGATCGATACGGCACGGTCCAGGTTTTGGCGCAAATTTTGCTGCTCTTCTCGCTGTTTACTCTCCTCCAGGATTTCACTAGAAACGCGCTCTAATGCCGCAAGAATATCTTGTTTACTGCTTGGTTTTAAGATGTATTCCTTAACCCCCTGCTGCATCACTTCTTTCGCATATTCAAACGTATTAAAGGCGGAAACCATAATAAACCGAATGCCAGGGGCGATTTTTTTTATCGCTTTGACAGCTTGAACGCCATCTATTCCCGGCATTTTTATATCCATAAAAATGATATCAGGCCGATGTTCCGTGGCCATTTCAATTGCCTTTCTCCCATTGGGGGCTTCTCCAATGACGATTACGTCCATGGATGAACGGTTAATGATCTTCGTTAATGCCGTCCGCTCCAAAACTTCATCATCCACAATAAGAATTTTCAACAAGGCCTTTTCCCCCTTTGGCAACATCAGGAATCGTAAGTCTAAAATTGGTTCCATGGTCCACTTCTGATTCAATTTCAACAATGTCATTTCTCTGATAAAAGAGCTGCAGCCTTCTGATCACATTTTTCACACCAATACCCGTTGATTGACCTTTTGATTTTTCAGCTTCGTATCTTTCTTCTGGTTCGATGCACTCTACATATTTGAGCAATCTTTTCTTGGTAGTATCGTCCATTCCCGTACCGTTATCAATGACTTCGACGTAAATCTGATGATTATGCCTGTAGATATGAAGACGGATGATCCCATTTTCTTCGTAGGATTCAACCCCATGCATGAATGCGTTCTCAATTAATGGCTGTAAGATTAAACTAGGGATTTCTATATCTAAACAATCATCCTCGATGTCCGTTATAAAAGTAATCCGTTCCCCGAAGCGTGTTTGTTGGATATGAAAATACTCTTGAACAATTCTTACTTCTTCTCTTAGCGTTGAGGCTTTGTCGAAATCACTCAAGTTATACCTTAGTATGGCAGCAACAGCTTCTATTAATCTTGTAGTCTGTTCCGCTTCTTCCAAATAGGCCATTTTTGAAACCGTATTCAATGTATTGAATAGGAAATGAGGATTGATTTGGTTTTGGAGACTCTTTAACTCCAATTCTTTTAATAACTTATCCAACTCCCCTTGTTGTTTGATTTCCGTTACGAGCTGTCTAAGGTTCGTACGCATTTGATTGAAGGTTTCTGTTAATGGCTTAAGTTCGTCCTTTGTGGTAATTTTTATATCCTCACCTGCTAAGTTTCCAATTGAAATCTCCTTAGCTGCATGTGATAATAGTCTAATTGGCTTCGTAATCCCGCCGGAAATCCATAATGCCAACAAAGTGCTTAGAAAAAAAGCAGCTGCAAAAAGGGAAATCGACATGAGCTTATAATAATGGTTTTGCTGCTCCATCTGATCATAAAATTTTTGATAGTCCGTCAGTTTATTGTTTAATAGCGCAAGAGTGCTTTCTTGAAGAAATGAGTTTATTTTCAATACTTCATTAAAATGACCCGAATATTGATTAATCTCGTCCTGCTTAAAAGCACCAACAGTTGCATCGCCTTCATCCAAAAAACTGTCAATCATATTTTTATAATTTGTAAGCGTAACCTCATTCGTATTGATTACTTTATAAAGCCTCTTTTGGTCCTTAATAAGCTTTAGCTTTTCTTTTCGATAGTCTTTTAGGTAGGATTCATCCTTATCTAAAATATACCCATGAAGCTTTTCCGTAAGTAAATTGGATCTTTGCGAAATATCATTTAGCAAAAGAAATCGTTCAAAGCTGTCATCATATTCCGTCACCAGCTTTTCACTGCTGTTATAAAAAAAGAACCCGACCGAAGATAACAAAACTACAAGGACAATAAAATAAAGCAGCAATTTTGATCTAATCCGAAATAACATCATTCATGCTCCCCCATTCTGCCATTATTCACGGATAAATCGCTTATTCTCAAAATTCGAGTATCCGTATGGACAATAGGCGAAACCTTTTTCCCCTCAATTAGATCAATCATCATTTTTACTGCCCCATAGCCCATTTGAAATGGTTCCTGGACAACGGTTGCCTTAATGGTTCCCTTTCTTATCAACTTAAGCGTTTCCGGTAGTGTATCAAAGCCAATAATATAAATTTGATTCTGTTTTTTATATTTTTCGACTACTTGGGCAATTTCGATGCCATCCAAGGCACTTGTCCCAAAGAACGCGTTAACCTCAGGGTGATCCTGCAAAATTTGGTTGGCTTTTTCCGCTGCTTTCACTCTGCTAATCTCTGACTCTTCCACAGCAATGATATGGATTCTTTTTTCTGCTTTTACAGCATCCTGAAATCCCTTAACCCGCTGCTGCATATGATTCGCATAAAAGCTCCCCGTAATAATCGCTACATTGGCATAACCCTTTGTATCCGCTATCAAAGCTTTCCCTGCTAAAAAGCCGGAATAATAATTATCTGTTCCAATATAGGCCAGCCTTTTACTGTTCGAGGTGTCCGTATCGACCGTGATAACAGGGATGCCCTTCGCTACGACCCGATTAATAAGCGGAGTAAATTGTTCGTCACTCAATCCCTGTGTAATGATCCCATCAACTTTTGAGGCAGCCGACATTTCAATTGTTTTTACATGATCATCAATATTTGCCTGCTTCGGCCCAGCATATTCCAGCTGAACACTATATTTTTCTGCTGCCTTCTTTGCCCCTTTTTCTACAAGCTTCCAATATTCATTATCTAACTCTTCCGGAACAAGAATAAGATGGTAGCGATACTTTTTTACTGCGCTTTCCTCCTTAGGTAAGTGGTGGGTAACGATCTTATATCCATAAAAGATTGAAAGTGAGCAACTGACAAGAAAAAACAAACTTCCAACTGTATAGGCAACGTTAGATAACTTGCTCATATAACATCCCCAATCCCATAGCATAGTTAAGCTTATTATACGGAACATAGCAATAATCGACAATCTCCCAAAATATGAAAATGTTTTGATTTCCATTTCAATCGGAACCTCATTTTTAACCACTTTTACCAATAAAAAAACAGCCTTCATTCACTTTCAATGAGGGCTGATCACCAATGTCTTTTTTAGGATTTATTTGGTAAGTTGTTCAAAATCAACTTTAGGTGCCAATGCCTCGTTAACCTTTTCAACAACCATATCGTGGTCTACCGTAAACGTTGCTGTTCCTTTAATGTCTTCTGAGGATGCCCCAACTTTTACTGTATATGTGCCTTTTTCTAGAACCCATGCATTTTTCTCTTCATCGAAGGAGGCAAGGTCTTTGGCATTTAGATCGAATTGAAGCAGCTCACGTTGATGAGGCTTAAGGTCTTTTGTTTTACCAAAGGCCTTTAGTTCAACTGCAGGTTTCTCAAGTTTTCCATCTGGGGCGGAAACATAAACTTGGACGACCTCTCTTCCAGGGAGCTTGCCCGTATTTTCCACCAAAGCGGATACCTTAAGCTTGTCCTTAAATTTCTTACCTTCGCTGATATTTACATGGCTAAAGTTGAAGCTTGTATAGGACAATCCATAACCAAATTCATAAGCTGGCTTCACATTGAACGTGGTATTGTAGCGATAACCGACATAAATGTCCTCGTTATAGACGACTTGTGTTGGGTTCTGAACAGGTGTACCAGGGAAGCTATTTGCCGATGCAATATCGCTGTATTTTACAGGGAAGGTAGTTGTCAGTTTTCCGGACGGATTGACTTTACCGGAAATAACATCAGCTACAGCATAACCTGCTTCTTGGCCTGGCTGCCATGCTAAAAGAATAGAGTCAACCTTATCGCGCCAGCTTGCAACCTCAATAGGTCCACCAATATTCAAAATAACAGCCACTTTTTTACCTTGCTTATGGTACTCTTCTGAGACCTTTGTAATCATGTCTTCCTCTGCATCGCTTAGAAGATAGTCCCCTTTTACCACTTTACGGTCCGCACCTTCTCCTGAATTTCGGCCAATAACAATGATACCAATATTCGATTCTTTGGAAGCAGCGGCAATTTCGTTATCTGCTAGTGGCTTTTCAGGAATGGCAGGGATTAACTTGCCAAAATCCTCACCCCATGGACTTGGTTTAATTTTATATTCCTCCTGCGAGCGCAATGTATCAATATATGTCTTATATTCCTGGAGTTCTGTTTGATTTAATTGGTATCCAGCACTCTTTAAGCCATCTGCAATCGAGGTAGTGTAAGCTGCATTAACATCACCGCTTCCTGTTCCACCTTTAACCGTTTCAATTTGTGTATTGCCAAATAACGTGACCTTCTGATCCTTGCTGATTGGCAGTGGCATATTATCGTTCTTTAAGAGAACCATCCCTTCTGCAGCTGCTTTTCGAGCTGTTTGTGCATGAGCAGCTAAATCAGGCTTGTCTGAGTTTTGATACTTTTTAAACTCAGGTGTTTGTATGACTATCTGGAGAATGTTCTTAATATTGCGGTCAAGTATTTTTTCGTCCAAAGTTCTACCTTCAACAGCTGCTTCAATTAAATCGGATTGGGACGACGCACCTGGCATAATCATGTCATTGCCAGCCCTCATTTGTTCTACCGGATTATCCCCGCCAAACCAGTCAGTCATGACAAACCCTGTGTAGCCCCAGTCCTTACGCAAAACGGTTGTTAACAAGTCAGTATTTTGGGATGTGTATGTTCCATTAAGTTTGTTATAGGAACTCATAACGGACCATGGATGGGATTCCTTAACAGCAATTTCAAAGCCTTTTAGATAAATTTCTCTTAATGCTCGTTCAGAAACGACGGTATCAATGCTATTCCTGTTTGTTTCTTGGTTATTAGCAGCAAAGTGCTTGATTGTTGCGCCAACGCCGTTCGATTGTACCCCATTTACCATCGCTGCAGCTATTTTTCCTGAAATTAATGGATCCTCTGAATAGTATTCGAAGTTTCGTCCATTTAATGGATTACGGTGGATATTGAGTGCCGGGGCTAATAAAAGGTCGACACCATATTCTTTCACTTCATTTCCCTGCGCTTTACCTACTGCTTCTGCTGTTGCAGGGTCCCAAGTAGATGCCAGCGCCGTCGCAATTGGGAAAGCGGTTGCATAATAAGTTTGAGTTTGTCCAGGTCTTGTTGGACGAATCCGTAGTCCTGCCGGGCCGTCGGCAAAACGCAGTTCAGGGATCCCTAACCGAAGAATTCCATAGGTGCCGCCTACTGCTCCGGTTACTTCGAAGGGTCCTCTTGTAAACCCAGGCATCCCTACACCCACTACAAATTTTGCTTTTTCCTCTAGAGTCATGGCTTGAATCACACTGTCAATGGAAGCCGCATCTGTTAAGTTAGGTTCTGTTGACTGTACTGTAGTAGATTGGTTTTGTTGTACGGTTGATGGATCTTGACTCTGAGCGGATGCAATGTCAAAAGTGAGTCCTGAGAGAAGTAATGAAGATGTAAGAGTAATGGCAAGTAATTTTGACTTTTTCTTTTTCTTTAGTTTTTTTAACATAATTCTAATACCCCCATCAAATTAGTTTGAACTTTTTACTCATAAATTAAAACGCTTTCATTGCAAGTTTAACTTAAATTAAGTTTCAGACTATTGATAATTTTCTGGATTATATTGCGAAAATCTTCACTATTTTGTTTTAGTTGAAAGAGATTAAGAATCGATAGAAAGAGTTTAAACTGATTTCCTTTACAGTTTTATAACCCTTTCTCTTAATTCATGTCGAATAATGTCTAAGAAATATGTATAATTCCTCTTGAATAGTTAATAATTTATTGAATATCCAGTCTATAACAAATTAATCTAGTAAATCACAATTTAATGCTACCTCTTGTAACTTATCGAATTACACCTTACATGTTAACCTCTTGGTTGTAAGGGTTTTCATTCGAAAGAAGGGGTTGTTAGGTGTGAAGGGTTATTACAAAGTTCTAAGTTCATCCATGTTAAGTCTAATGCTATTGTCATCAGGTTATTCAGGAGTACTAGCAGAAGAACAGCCACCATTACATGTTAATACTGCGGCTGTTGCTACTGACAATAGTGGTGTACAAACTGATGCTGTTCAGGAGCAAACACCGATGTTAGTGGACCAAGCTTCCATTCCAGCAGTTATTCGGGCCATGACGCTGGACGAAAAGGTGGATTTGATCGGAGGAGCTGGTGCGGCAGTAACAGGGGCTGCTGGAGGAACGTTTCCAATTCCACGGCTTGGTATTCCAAAGCTTACTTTTGCCGATGGTCCAGCCGGGCTTCGATTTGGATCAACAGCAAATAAGTCGACAACTGGTTTCCCAATTCCCTCGGCATTATCTGCTAGTTTTAATAAGGATTTAATGTACCAGGTTTCTAGCGCGATGGGAAAAGAAACCCTTGATTATGGCGTAGATGTTATATTAGGACCCGCATTGAATATTCACAGAGATCCAAGAGGTGGAAGAAACTTCGAATATTATTCGGAAGATCCATACTTAAGCGGTGAAATGGCAGCTGAGTTTACTAAAGGCGTGCAAGACCAGGGTGTTGGTGTAAGTATGAAGCACTATGCAGCAAATAATCAGGAAACAAACAGACAGTCAGTAAACGAAATCATTTCTGAACGTGCCTTAAGAGAAATTTATTTAGCCGGATTCGAGCGGGTGGTTAAAGAAGCAAATCCTTGGACCGTAATGAGTTCCTATAACTCGATAAATGGTCCATTTTCTGCTCATAATTCATGGCTGTTAAATGATGTACTAAGAAGTGACTGGGGCTTTAACGGAATGGTTATGACAGACTGGGGCGGATCTAAACAAAATGGAGTAGCGATGTTGAATGGCGGAAATGACTTGTCCATGCCAAGTTTAAATGCGGTTGGTAAGGCAGCAGTTAAAGCGGCCATCTTAGACGGTTCACTTCCAGAGGAGAAACTTGATAGTGCCATCGAGAATATTCTTAATTTAGTGGTTAAGTCACCTACATTCAAAAAATTAAGTAGCGTTGATGATACGAAACAAAGTGTAAGTGCTGACCTTGCAGCTGCTAATGCAAAACTTTCAAGAGAAGCTGCACCGGAAGGAATGGTTTTATTAAAAAATAAAAATAAAGCGCTTCCGTTTACAGATAAGGTCAAGAAGGTCGGTTTAGTCGGCAACTCCTATACCATGCCAAGCTGTGGATTTGGTACCCCTTCTTCTGCGTGTACGACGGATAATGCCGCTACGAAAATGTTCTTAATGGGAACAGGAAGTGCCTATGTTACCCCAACACATACGGTCCAGCTTCCAGAAGGACTGAAAAATGGAGGGTATACTCCTGTTTATACGAACGCGAGCGGTATAGAAATCAATGAAAATCTAACTCTCGAAGATGCAAAATATATGGCAAACAATTCCGATATCGGCGTGGTCATGATTGCAAGAGGATCTGGGGAAGGTGCAGATGGAAATGTGACTACCTTTGAACCAACTGCAAAAGAGTTAGAACTAATTGAAAAGGTTTCTGAAGCATATCACGCTGTTAATAAAAAGGTTGTAGTGGTCTTAAATGTTGGGACTCCATTTAACACGGCAGACTGGAAGGACTATGCCGATTCCATTTTATTATCATGGCAGCCTGGGATGGAAGCAGGGAATGCCCTTACAGATGTTCTTTCCGGCAAAGCAAATCCTTCAGGTAAACTACCGGCAACCTTCCCAGTTCATTTAGAGGATGCGCCAAGTTATGCTAACTTCCCAAGCTCTGATGGCAATCCAAATCTAGTGAAATATAATGAAGATATTTATGTAGGCTACCGCTACTACTCGACATTTAATGTACCAACTGCCTATGAATTTGGTTATGGACTATCTTATACAACTTTTGATTATAGCGATTTTAAATTAAATAAAGACAACTTATCTAATAAAATTAAAGTCTCGTTTAAAGTGACAAACTCTGGTTCCTTTGCTGGAAAAGAAGCACCACAACTATATGTAAGTGCACCAGATGGGAAACTAGAAAAACCATCCATCGAACTTAAGGCCTTTACAAAAACGAGAGTGCTAAAGCCGGGGCAAAAAGAATCAGTTAATTTCTTTATAAATCCAAAAGATATTGCTTCCTTTGATGAAGATACTTCTTCATGGATTTTAGAAAAGGGTTCCTATCAATTCCATGTAGGTTCGTCTTCAAAGGATTTCAGAGGCACCTTAACCTTTAAAGTAGATAAAGACTTAGTTGTTGAAACGGTTAATAACAATGGTCCTGAAGTTCAATTAGATAGGCTATCAAAGTACAATCAATAGAAAGATAGATAGATAGACTTAAAAGGAAAAATGAGGAGGCAAAATAAATGATAAAAAGAATTATGTTCTTACTGATGGCCATTATGATGGCATTTCCTTTCAGCTTAGGGGCACTTGCCAAGGAAGTTAAGACGCAGCCAACCTCTTACCGTACGGTTACAGAGATTGAAGATTGGGGAGCGGCCATTACAAAAGTAATCGTCGATGTAGGCAGACCGATTCCAAAAGACTCCGTAACAACAGATACGTTCAATGTTCATGTTGTTAGAAGTGACAGCAGGTTAAAGACACCATTTCTAGAGGAAGGTGACCGTACCGTTACAAAAGCATATGTTTCGGATAAAGACGGAAACCCTGCAGTTGCAACAGGAAAATACGTGGTATTAGAAATGAAGATTGGACCAACTGTATCTTTAGGTTCCCCGCTCAACTATGATTTTGCTGGAACCCGATTTAATGATTGGATTGATAGCAAATATACGATCACTCAACAAAAAGACATTGTGACTAGCGCTGGAACCATCTCGGGGTTAGTGGTTGACACATTTGCAGGGGAAAAAAGAGAAATTGTCGATGACTTCACTACCGGGAAAGCAACGTTTGATAATACTACATTAACTTACGCAGATTATGCACCAGCAAAAGACAAAGGAAAGAATCCACTAATTATCTGGCTCCACGGCGGCGGTGAAGGGGGAACAGATGCAACCATTCCACTTTCTGCAAATAAAGCTGTAAGTCTTTCTACTGATAAAATTCAATCTTACTTTGGTGGAGCTTATGTTTTAGCACCTCAGGCACCTACTAGATGGATGCATGGTTCTATAACGGGTGGAGCAGATGGAACTTCTATCTATGAAGAAGCTCTTATGGCACTAATTAAAGATTATGTTTCAAAAAATCCTGATATTGATCCAAATAGAATCTACATTGGCGGAGCTTCAAATGGCGGATATATGACAATGTTAATGGTTCGTGATTATCCAGGATACTTTGCAGCCGCTTATCCGGTATGTGAAGGGTTAAATGATACATTGATAACCGATGCTGACATCCAAAAAATTAAAGAAACTCCAATCTGGTTTGTTGCAGCTAAAAATGATACGACATTGCCTCCTGCAATCAACACAGTACCAACCTATGACCGATTAATCCAAGCTGGAGCAAAGAATGTACAATTATCGTTATTTGATGACGTACATGATACTTCAGGCTTATTTAACAATGCAGATGGTACACCATATCAATACGCTGGACACTGGTCATGGATTTATGTATACAACAATGAACCTGCAGCATCTATTAATGGCAAAACAACAACAATCATGGAATGGATGGCTGCCCAGTCATTAAATAAATAGATTCCAGCAAATAGTACAGAAGAAACTCACCAAATTTTTTGGTGAGTTTGCTTTTTAAAAACTGCTATTCCTAATGATAAGATCGGTTGCAATGAATATCTTTTTTGCTGTTTTTCTGCCTGCGATTCTCTCCAAAAGGGTGTCAACGGCGGTTTCTCCCATGATTTCGGTATACACCTTAACCGTGCTTAACGCTGGATAGACATATTTGGAGATACTGATGTCATTCACACCGATGATGTTAACCCGTTCTGGAACAGAAATTCCTGCCTCCAGTAAAGCCCGCAATGCCCCAACTGCAATCGAATCATTACCTGCAAAAAAGGCGGTTGGCAGGTTGTCCCCATGTTCATCAATCGCCTTTTTCATCATTGCATGACCATCATCGGCTGAGAAGGTTCCTACATACATAAAAGCTTCATAGGGCATCCCTTTACCTGTTAAATAGCGCTTGAACGCCGATTCCCTTGGGTCTTCTATGATGGAAGTTTTATCTTTAAAAACTTCTCTTCCGCCGATATAGCCGATTTTCTCATGACCCTTCTTCATAAAATGATCAAGTACCTTTATTGTTGCCCTTTCAAAGTCAATGACGATCGAATCAAACCGATCTTCGTCTGGTGAGGTGTCAACAAAGACAATATTTTTGGTTATCTTAAGCATCTCATTCACTTGCTTCTTGCTAAATTTCCCAATCGCAATCAGCCCTTGAATATCGTCTTCCCTCAAATCCTCATAGTTGTCTTGAAAATATTTGGCCACTTGAATCCCTTGCTGTCGGCATTGGTTTTCAACCCCAAGCCGGATCGACATGTAATACAAATCTTCCAGTTCTTCTTTCTCGGTATACCATTGCAAGAGGGCAATTTTTCCCGACTCCTGCTTGCGAGCTGATTTCTTTTTATACGATAGTTCTTCTGCCACTTCGAAAATTCTTTTCTTGGTTTCATCACTGACAGAAAGTGTTGTATCATAATTCAAAACACGGGATACAGTGGCGATCGATACACCTGCAATTTGTGCAATATCTTTGATGGTAGCCATAAATCAATCTCCTAATGTATTAGCAAAAAATCGAAACACTGTTTTGGAATAGTATACTTCCTCCGGGTTTAAAATGACAGAGGGGAACGCCGGATGATGGATAGCATCAGGAAATCCTTGCGTTTCCAGACAGACACCCAAATAATTTCTTGACCTGACACCTGCTATGGAATAAGGTCCTTCTAATTGATTCCCAGTATAAAGGACGACGCATGGCTGGTCGGTCGAAACAAGCAGCGAACGGCCGCTTTCCTCATCACTAAGCATGATTGTATTTTCACCCTTTTTGGTAAAAACAAGTGGGTGGTCGTAACCATTACCAACAAGCACATTTTGTGGATGAGACGAAACCATCCCAGAGCGTAACCTTCTGCCATGCTTAAAATCAAATGGGGTATTTTTGGTATCAATCATTTTACCAGTAGGGATAAAACCTTCGCCCAGTTCTAAAAACTGATCACTTTCTAATTGGAGAATATGTTCAGAACAATCTCTTTTTACATTTCCACTCAAATTAAAATACGAGTGATTCGTTAAGTTGACAACCGTTTTTTGATCCGTTTTTCCTTCAAAAGTAATATCGAGTTCATTTTTATTGTTTAGAATATAGGTAACAGTGGTGTCTAGATAACCAGGATAGCCTTCGTCACCGTCTGGACTATGATAAAAAAACTTCAAACCGACTGCATTTTCTTCCTCTATTATTTCAGTTTTCCAAATCACAGAGTTAAAGCCCTTCTTGCCCCCGTGTAAATGATTGGGATAATCATTGTCTGCAAGATGGTATTCTTTTCCGTCCAACTCAAAGCTGGCACCATTAATTCTTCCGGCTACTCGTCCCACAACTGCGCCAAAATACGGGGACCATTCTGTGTAATCTTCGAAGTTTTCAAATCCAAGCACTACATTTTCAAAGTTTCCATGACGGTCAGGGACGATGATTTTAGTAATCACACAACCATAATTAAGGCAAGAGACTATCATGCCGTAATCATTGACTAAGGTATACTCTGTAACAGACTCACCCTCGTAACTGCCAAATATTCTATCTACTATTTTCATCGATTTATCACTCCATATTTTTCAGAAGGTATCTAATTTAGTTCTTTTTAGAAACTAGAGCTATTCACAAAGTTCTGGGCCGATTATGTTTTATAAAGTACTGATAAACCGCTGGAACCCAGCTGCACCCACTTCATTTCGCTTAAACACACCTGCATCCTCCAAGCACCTTAAAAACTTCTTTCCTACTTCTTCTCTTACCAGACCATCCACATTCGCTTCATTGGCAATAGCTTGATAGCGTGCTTTTAACGCTTCCGCCCAGTCCAAATGATAGTCTGCTACTGCCGATGATCGACCTAGGATATAATTTTTCACTTCTACTAGTTCATCCTTTAACCGTGCTGGTAAAACCGCTAGCCCCATCACTTCAATTAGGCCAATATTTTCCTTCTTAATATGATGTACATCGGCGTGAGGATGGAAAATGCCAAGCGGATGCTCATTACTCGTTCGGTTGTTACGCAGAACCAAATCCAGTTCAAATGCATCCCCATTTTTACGTGCAATTGGTGTAATTGTATTGTGCGGTGTTTCGCCAGTCCTCGCCTCAATTCCTAAACCTTCATCACTGTACTTTTTCCATTTGTCTAAAATATGTGATCCGGCTTCAACGAGCGTACTAATTTGATCGGAACGCAGGCGAATAACGGACATAGGCCATTTAACAACCGCACACTCTACATCCGGATATCCGGCCATTTTAAATGTCCAGTCATCCCCTGCCTTCGCCATCGCAAATTGATAATTCCCGCCTTGATAATGATCATGGGATAAAATCGAGCCCCCTACAATCGGCAGGTCCGCATTAGAGCCAACAAAATAATGTGGAAATTGCTCAACAAAGCTTAATAGCCGTAAGAATGTCGTTGGACTAATAACCATTTCGGTATGTTTTTCTGCTAACACGATACAATGCTCGTTGTAATAGACATATGGTGAATACTGCAAGTACCATGTGTTTTCTAATAGATTTACACGAATCATGCGGTGATTGGAGCGGGCAGGGTGCCCGATTCTTCCCGCATATCCCTCATTCTCCACACAAAGCAAGCATTTCGGATAGTCCATTTGCTTCACCGACCGCTCGAATTCAATACTTTTGGGATCCTTTTCTGGTTTGGATAGATTAATGGTAATATCAAGTTCACCATATTCTGTAGTGGTTTTATAGTCAATATTATTGCGAATACGTTTCATCTGAATGTAGTTGCTATTTTTACTTAACTCATAAAAATACTGTGTTGCTGCTTTTGGATCCTGTTTATATTTTCCATAAAAAAGCTGATTAACAGCTGATGGCCGAGCGATGAAACAGTTCATAATTTTACTTGAAAAAATCTCTTTTTCATCAAATAATTCTTCAATAATCCCTTGATTGCAGGCATAATCTACAATTAAATCGAGTAAATCAGGGATATCAAAGTTACTTTCCCCTGCTGCGTCCACTTCCTTAAACTCCGTTAGATGGAGAAGTGATAATATTTGATTGCGCGCATAGATTTCATCTTCCCGCTCAATTACTTGAGTGGCAATTGCTTGATTGATTAATTGTTGTATTAGTTGATAAATCATCATGTTCACCTCTATTTCTGATATCCATTCGGGTGGTGCTGATGCCAGTTCCAGGCATTGCTAATCATTTGATGAATCGATGTTCTCGTTGGATTCCATCCCAATATCTTTTTTGCTTTTTCCGAAGAAGCAATTAATGTACTTGGGTCTCCAGCTCTTCGTTCACCGATTCTTACCGGGATATCAATTCCTGTAACCTCTTTAGCTGTCTCAACAATTTCTTTTACCGAGAATCCTTGACTTGAGCCAAGATTGAAATGATTACTCTCCCCGCCATTTTGTAGATAACGGAGGGCTAATATATGGGCATCAATTAAGTCTTCTACATGAATATAATCACGAACACAAGTACCATCTGCTGTATCATAATCTTCCCCAAATATCGTAACGGCAGGTCTTATGCCTAATGCTGCTTCTAATACAACAGGGATGAGATGCGTTTCTGGGTTATGGTCTTCGCCAATTTGTCCGTCGCTTCTTGCCGAAGCAACGTTAAAATAGCGAAGGGAAACATAGTGAAGATCAAAGGCTTTTTCGCACCAAGCCATCATTTTTTCCATCGCTAGCTTGGTTTCGCCATAGGTATTCGTTGGAATGGTTGCCGCATCCTCTGTAATCGGTACAACTTTCTGCTCTCCATAAACAGCTGCTGTCGAAGAAAAAACGATGTGCTTGACGCCAAATTCCTTCATCATTTCAAGGACAACTTGTGTTCCGTAAACGTTGTTATCAAAGTATTTTAACGGTTCAACCATGGATTCCCCGACAAGGGAATTGGCGGCAAAATGCAAAATCGCTTCAATGTTTTCTTTTTCAAAAACAGAGCGCATAAACTCACGACTGCGGATATCCCCTTCATAAAAGCTTGCCTTTGGATGAATTGCATCGCTATGGCCTGTTTGCAAATTATCAATCACAACCACCGGAAACCCCTGATCAATCAACTGATAAACAGCGTGCGAACCGACATAGCCCGCACCACCTAATACAAGGATACTCATTTAGATCGCCGCCTCCATTTGAATTTCTTTTGCCCCGTCACCAATGCTCGCTGCATAAAATTCTGCTTTGTAGCCAATTTTCTCGAGATAGACTGCCCCAACATTTGTAATAAAGTTTTCAACCTCGTCATTTTCTACAATCGCGATGGCACAACCGCCGAATCCTGCACCAGTCATCCGCGCTCCAAGAACTCCTGGTTGATTCCAAGCAGCTTCTACTAAACTATCAAGCTCCACTCCAGTCACTTCATAATCATCCCGTAAGGATACGTGTGATTGGTTAATCAATTGTCCAAATGCCTCTAAATTTCCGGCTTTAAGCTCTTCTAGAGCCTTAATTGTTCGCACGTTTTCATAGACAGCGTGCTTTGCTCGTTTGCGGACCGTTTCATTGGTAATTAGGTCTTGATTTTCATCAAATTCCGCTTCTGATAACTGACCAAGAGCCACAATCGGAAGTTTTTGTTGCAGTTGCGCTAGCGCCTCTTCACATTCTCCTCTTCGCTCATTGTATTTCGAATCAGCTAATTCCCTGCGCTTATTCGTATTCATGATTAAAATTTTGTAGTCATCAAGGTGAATGGGTGCGTATTCATAGCTAAGAGTCTGGCAATCTAGTAAAATTCCAGCATCCTTCTTCCCCATTCCAATTGCAAACTGGTCCATGATGCCGCTGTTCACACCAATAAATTCATTCTCTACCTTCTTGCCAAGCTTGATGAGATCAAGTCGAGGAATTTCTAATTCAAACAGGCCGTTTACTAGCACTCCGGTTAAAAGTTCAATGGAGGCTGACGAAGAAAGTCCTGCGCCATTCGGGATATTGCCTTGAATGGCACAATCAAATCCCGTTGGAATTTCATATCCCGCCTCGAGCATGTAACGAATCATCCCTTTCGGATAGTTGGCCCAATTGTGTTCTTTCTGATAATCTAGTTCGTTTAAGTTAAATTCGATGATTCCTTTTTCAGGGAAGTTCGTTGAGTATAGACGAATCACTTGGTCTTCCCGCTTCCTTGCTACAGCGTAGGTACCGTAGGTAATCGCACATGGAAACACATGACCGCCATTATAATCGGTATGCTCGCCAATTAAATTAATCCTTCCAGGAGCAAAAAAGGCTTTTCTAGGTAAAATATGAAACATATCTAAAAATACTTTATTAAGTGTGGTAACGTTCATTACAAATTCCTCCTGAAGTCATGTGTCTTGTAAGTTAACTGATTTAATTTAATTTAATTTTACTCTCCTTAGTAAAAATTTTCAATATTTTTACTAAAATTTTAACTAAAAAATATTGAAAATAGCTCAGGAATTTAGTTCATGCACTATCACTGTTCTTTTTATCTTAATAATCGCTTACTTTGAACAATCAACGCAGTAGAATTGCTGGCAACCTTCCTATTTTCCCCTCATCCTTACAATTATTTTTTGAAAGAAGCCGGTTATATTTAACATTCTTACTTTATATTTTTCTAAGGAATGTTCACCCATTATCTCTTCGCCTGTAATCAGGTAAATACTAACGGTTCAAACGCGGGAGTATTTGTGCTAAACTTGATAGTAATTCTAAAAAAGAAATAGATAAATAATCCCTATTTAAACAAATGCTTAATGGTATTAAAGCTAAATAAAAAGGCGTGATGTATTTTGAGTTTCGACCCCAAAACTGGAAGTTTCGAAAAAATGAAGTTACTTAATCAATCTACCGTTTTAAACATGATTCGATTAAGAGAACCGATTTCAAGAGCAGAAATTGCCAAATTAACAAAATTAACTCCACCAACCGTCAGTTCATTGGTTAGTGAATTGATTGAGAAAAATCTTATAGTAGAGGAACAATCAACGAGCGCAACATCAGGCGGGAGAAAGCCGATTCTGCTCCGGATAAATTACTCTGCTTATTATATAATCGGAGTCTACGCCGCAGCGGAGGTTTTGCGCGTTATTTTAACCACTATGGACGGAAAGATTGTAACCGATTTCAGTAAGGATATTACTGAACTTCCAACTAAATCCGAATTTATGGACATGATCATAGAGTGCATCCATAATGTCCTACAAAATAAACATATAGACATAGATTTAATCCTTGGCATTGGTATTGCCATGCATGGGCTTGTTGATTCTGAAAAAGGCTTGGCCATCTATTCTCCACACTTACATTTGGAAAATATACCTCTGAAAGAAAGGATAGAAAAAGAATTCAATATCCCTGTTATTGTAGAAAATGATGTTCGAGCATTAGCAAATGCAGAAAGTTGGTTTGGGCAAGGTCAAGGGGTCTCAGATTTTATCTGTCTTAGTGTGGGACGAGGGATTGGTTCTGGAATCTTTATTAATAACGAGATTTATAAAAGCTCTTTTTATACAGCAGGAGAAATCGGACATACTATTTTAGATGTGCATGGCCCCCTATGCGAGTGCGGTAATAATGGATGTTTAGAGGCTTATGCATCTGAAACTGCCATCTTAAAAAAAGCTAAGGAAGAACTTAAAAATGATAACGGTACAATCCTTAAAGAATGGTTGAAAGATAGCAGTAATGAACTCTCCTTAATCATGATCTATAAAGCCGCTAAGGAGGGGGATCGCTTTGCTATTTTGCTATTAGAAGAAGCCGGACAATCCCTTGGATTAGCCGCAGCTAATATGATTAATATACTTAAGCCTTCGAAATTAATCGTAGAAGGCAGTATCTTCGAAGTAGGAGATTTTGTTTTATCTCAACTAAAAAAAAGGATAGAGAAATATACTTTTAAACGTTCTCATGAAGAAATTAGTGTGGTTTGTTCCGAATTAGGGAAAACTGGTATGGTATTGGGAGCTGTGACCTTAGTTTTAAAGAAACTATTTAAAACGGATGGTCAATAAAAAAAGAGTTGGATCAAATGATTCAACTCTTTTCTTGTTTAATTTGTAAATGTGTATTTAGTTACTGAATAGTATACCGTAGAAAAGATCGCTGCTCACTATATGAATGATTAGCTCAAACGATCTTTTTAGAAAGGATTTAATTATTGTTTAGCGTTTTACAATATTAGAATGCCACATATCATTGATTTCTCTTATTTTTGACAACTCACATTTCGGTTCTCTGTTATAGGATAATAATCCGTTAATTTCTTGCTCTACATCTGTTAACTGTGTATAACAATAGCCGTGTAGGGCTTTGGAGGCATAGACCGCTTCCATTACTCGGCGATAATCTGCAATAAACTCGTGTTCATCCTTCACAGATGTATAGCCCCAACCGTTATCTTCACCAACTTTGAACCCAATGCCACCGAATTCAGTTAACAGGATTGGTTCACCTTTGTGTTCAAATCCATCAGCATAAATTCCTCGATTCGCTGGTTTAGATTCTAAAAGATTTTCTTTAGTTGATAAGGATTCTTTAAATGCTTCATATTTTGCTTTTTCATCGTTTGAACCGTGATTATAGTTGTGAATCGCACAAATATCCGTCTCTGTAAGTTCCCAGCCATCATTCGATATCACTAAACGGCTTGGGTCAAGGGAATGAATAAGATGATACATCGCTAAAGAATGGTGCTGCTGCTGTTTATTTGCTTTAATAAAAGGCACTCCCCAGCTTTCGTTTACAGGAACCCAAGCGACGATAGATGGGTGATTGTAATCCCGTTCAATAATTTCAATCCATTCATTTGTTAATCGAGAAGCTGCATCCTCACTGTAGGATGGAAATGCTGCACATTCTCCCCAAACCAAGAATCCTAATTTGTCTGCCCAATAAAGGAAACGAGGATCCTCGACTTTTTGATGCTTTCTGCAGCCATTGAAGCCCATTTCAAGAGCTAATTCAATATCCTTTTTCAAATCTTCATCCGTTGGAGCCGTTAATAACCCTTCCGGCCAATAGCCTTGGTCAAGAACTAGTTTTTGATAATACGGCTTGTTATTTAAATAAACCATTCCATTTTCAATATGGACCTTTCTCATACCGAAATAGGATTCTACCTCGTCTAAAATTACCTGATTTTCCTCATCATTTAACGTGAATCTGATATCAAATAAATTGGGATTTTCCGGTGACCAATTCCAGCCCATATGGTGGAATGAAGTTCTGAAGATTTGGCGATTATATAAGTTAATGGAACGCTTATTATACGTTTCAAATACCTCGATTGTATCCTTTACTACCTTTTGACCTTGAAAACTAATTTCAATGTCTGCTTTTGTGTTAATAAACTCACCTGAGACCTCGAATTCGACAATAATATCTCCACGATCAATATCTGGTGTTAATCTTAATTTAGATACATGTGTTGAACTAACCGGCTCAAGCCAAACTGTTTGCCAAATCCCTGTCGTCCTTGTGTACCAGATAGAGTCAGATTGTTCAATCCAGAATTGCTTTCCTCTTGGAATGGTCTCATCTGTGGACGGATCTTCTACTCTTACAACAACCTTCTCGTTACCCCAGGTTAAATAATCGGTAATATCGATTGAGAAGGACACGTTACCACCTTCATGAAAACTCACATATTGGCCATTTATATAGACCCAGGCACGGTAATCTACTGCCCCAAAATGAAGAACTACCCGCTGATTATTCCAATCTTGAGGTACCGTGAATTCTCGGTAATACCAAACATAATCATGGAACGTGGGATCATTAATTCCGCTTAACTTTGTCTGATAGGCAAAGGGAACATTGATTTTTCGATCAAATCGATTTTCTGCTTGAAACCATTTTTCTTTTAATCCAACATTTTTATCATCAAAAGCGAAGTCCCATTCGCCATTTAAATTTACCCAATCTTTTCTAACCAATTGAGGTCTTGGATATTCATTACGGGGTACTGACATGTTATTCTCATTCCTTCCTGAAAAAATAATCCTATTTAATTCCTGATTGATTCACGCCTTTGATAAAGGAACGTTGACCAATGATAAACAATAATACGGCTGGTATGGTTGCAATCGATGTTAATGCCATCAACCTGCCTGGTGACGAAACAAAACTTCCTTGCTGCATGATAGCAATACCGGTTGTGATAGTTCTCATTTCTGGAGAATTTGTAGTTACAAGTGGCCATAAGAAGTCATTATATATACCCATAAAAGTAAAAATAGCTAATGTCCAAATAACTGGCCGTGCCGATGGTAGAACGATTTTTACAAATACCTGCCATTTATTTGCACCGTCTAGAAAGGCCGCTTCTTCCAGTTCTTTTGGAAAGCCGCGGAAATATTGATATAGAAGAAAGACACCAAATGCATTTGCGGAATAGGGAAGAATTAATACTGCATAAGTATCTAAAAGACCTAACTTATTAAACTCCATATATAATGGTAAGAACGTAATGACCCATGGAATCGTTAACGAGCCTATAAAAATGCTAATAAGCAATTTTTTAAATGGAACATCTAAACGGGCCAGACCATATGCGGCTAGTGTGTCTACAACAAGAACAATTAGTGTCCCAACAATCCCAACAAAAAGGGAGTTGCCCATCCATTGTAAGACCGGTGTATCTGAATTTCCTGCTAAGCTATACTGATAATTTTCAAGAGTAAACACTTTCGGAATCCATTTTAAGCCAGCAGTAAATGCTTCCTGATCAGTTTTAAAGGAAGTAGCCAGCATCCATAAAATTGGAACGATAAAAATCAAGCCAACAATGATCGCAAGGATAACAATGAAGATTTTAAACGGTGTTTTTTGCACGCTGAACTACTCCTTTCGATTGGTGATTCGGAATTGCAATATTGAGATAACGATCATAATCAGAGCCATAAGTAATGACATGGCGGCCGCATTCCCTAATTGCCGCTGCTTAAAGGCTTCATCCACAATATTCATTAAAAGAACTTTCGTTGAAGTCCCTGGACCGCCCCGTGTCATTAAATAGGGTTGACCGTATATATTAAAAGAGGCAATCGTTGATGTAATAACGACAAACAGCATGGTAGGTTTAATACTAGGTAACGTGATGTGCACAAATCGCTGCCAGCGATTGGCGCCATCAAGAGAACCCGCTTCATATAGTTCCTCCGAAACATCATTCAGTGCATTGATAAAAATAACCATGTTAAAACCAATCGTCCACCATAAAGTCGCGATAGCGAGTGAAATCCAGGCCCACGGCATATCTGTTAACCATGGAATTAATGGTAGATTCATCTTTTGTAAATATTGATTAATCAACCCACTGTTTGTATCAAGTATCCATAACCAAATAATGGCAACGACGGAAACAGAAACAGAATAGGGAATAAAGTAAACCGTACGAAAAAAACCTTTGAATTTACCTGGTAGTGCATTTACTAACAATGCTAAACCCAATCCAACCACAACCAATAAAGGAACACTATAAACAACGAATTGGAAAGTGTTTTTAAGACCCTCGAAAAAAAGATCATTAAGATAAGAATTAGAGTCAAAGACTTTTGAATAATTCTTAAATCCTACAAATTCATGGACAGGGTTTAATAAATCCCAGTTATGCAAACTTATCCATGCCCCGTAACCAATAGGAATTAAAAGAAAAACAACAAATAGCAGCAAGTAAGGAAGAACAAAAAGACTTGAAGTCAATTGTGATTTCCAGCTTGTATTTCTCATTTACCTTCCTCCTTTCGAAAACTTACTAGTTTAAAAATAAGAGACGAACAGGTAATACATCCTACCGTCCGCCTCCTTTAATGATTACTTATTCAATACTTGTTCTGCCTTTTTATCCGCATCATCCAATGCTTTTTGCGGGTCCTTCTTGCCTAGAAGAGCAAGGTTTACTTCAGCCCATAATGGGTCTGACAATTGACCCCAGTTGGCAACGACAGGAGCAAACTTAGCATATTCAAATTCTTGAGCTACGATCGGCTGTTGTTTCATACTTTTAAATTCTTCACTTTGTTCATAGATCGCTTTTGAAGCTGGTGCTTGTCCAGATTTAGCCCACTCCATTGTGTTTCCAGCAACATATTTTAAAAAATCAGTAATACCATCTAATTTTTTTGAATCTGTTACAGTAGCAGGAATTACGAAATTGTGTCCATTCGCATAAACCGCTTGTTGTTTAGTGCCTAATTGCGGTACTGGAGCAACACCATAGTTTATACCAGCCTTATCCCACTGTTCCATCATCCATGGACCATTTAGATGCATAGCGTTTTTACCTTGCAAGAATAATGTTACTTCACCATCTTGTTGAACATTTGCAGGAGAAACTTTTTCTTTTTGAATCAAATCGCGATAGAAGGTTAACGCTTCAACCGCTTCTGGGCTGTTGTAATTTGGCTTGCCATCCTTCATTAACTCTCCGCCATTTTGGAATAAAATAGTTGGGAAAATGAACTGGTTTGGCCATAGTGTTGGTACAACAAAACCATATTGATTCTTAGTAGAATCTGTTAGCTTTTTAGCAGCTGCTAGGAACTCTGCACGATTTGTCGGTGCCTTTTCGGGGTCTAAACCGGCTGCTTTAAATAAATCTTTGTTATAGTACATAACTAATGGATGAATATCCAAAGGAATAGAATAGTGCTTACCACCAATATCGCTAGCCCTCCAAGCAGTTTCAGAATAATCTTCCGACTTAACACCTGCTTTTTCAACTGTACCAGTTAAATCTTTTAATAAGTTCTTATCTGCATAATTTTTAAGCTGGTCAGTATGCATAATCAATACATCTGGCGCATTTTTTTGACCAGAGAATGCAAGGTCAACGGTTTTATAATAGTCAGATTGTGGGACAATTTGGAGATCCACTTGATACTTAGATTGAGATTTATTGTAGTTTTCAACAATCGTCTTCATACGTGGACCATCCGCACCAGAGAAAGGTGCCCAATAAGTAATTTTTTCCCCTTTTCCGCCATCTGAATTATCTGTGTCCTTCGCGCTTGTACACCCTGCCAATGATCCAAGTGCTAAAGCAGCTGTTAAAGCAATACCAAGCCATTTCTTTTTCTTAACCATTTTTATCCCCCTTAGGTAAAAAATATAGGTTACTTCTAGGATGAGGAAATGTATTCAAACTATACTTTCCTCGTTAGTTAATTAAGTTAATTTACTTTCTGTATTTATCATAATCTTGTAAGCGCTTTTTGTCAATTAGGTATTTTGGGAGTTTTTGATTTTGAGATAAAATTTGATTAACGTTATTACAAAAAAAGGCCTCGGTCCAGTACCGAGGCCATCTGCTAGCAGCAAAGGCATTTTATTAACCTTTGCCAAATTATAGGTTGTAGTTCATTTCATATTGTCACTATTGATTTTAATTCAATTTGGTCTCTGTACTTCTTAAATAGAAAACCTGTGACTGGAAGTCTCCCCCGCGTTCAAAATTCCCGCCATTTACACCATTAAACTCCGTTGGAAGCTGCAGCCCCACAGTCATTAGTTCATCACCATAATATGTCTGCTCGCTCCCAGTCACCTTATAGGCTTTTGACTCATCTAATCCACTAAGACGAAGCGTTTGCTGCTTCTTAGGATTCGGCGTCGCCAATACCTTATACCAGCCAATCAAGGCTTCCGATTGGTCTTGGCTCACGACCATCCACGCGGTTTCATTATTGGAAAACGGACTCAATAGGCGATAAAAGTGACCATCGCGCATCAACGCACGATGCTTTTTATAAAAAGCAACCTGCTCTTTAATTTCTGCACGCTCTTCTTCGGTTAATTTCACTGGATCTAATTCATAGCCAAAGGTTCCAAAGTAAGCAGTATTTGCCCTTATTGATAACGGTGTCGTCCGCAATGTTTGGTGATTCGGAACAGCCGACACATGAGATCCCATGCTGTAAACTGGATAGGCGAAGGAGGTACCGTATTGGATTTTTAGCCGTTCAATCGCATCCGTATCATCACTTGTCCATGCTTGCGGTGCATAATACATCATCCCTGGGTCGAATCTTCCCCCGCCTCCTGCACAAGATTCAAACAACACATGCGGGAATTCACGTGTTAACCGTTCATAGAGATCATAAACCCCTAAAATATAGCGATGGAAGAACTCGCCTTGCTGATGAACGGCTAGTTTTTGTGAGAATGCTTCGGTAATGTTCCGATTCATATCCCATTTAATATAAGCAAGGCTTGTTTTTTTAATAATATCGGACATTTTTTCATAAAGATAATCAACAATTTCTGGTCTTGAAAAGTCAAGAACCAGCTGATTACGTCCCAATGTATAGTGCTGACCTGGGACACCAACGGCCCAATCAGGATGCTCGCTAAATAATTCACTGTTTGGACTGATCATCTCCGGCTCAAACCATAACCCAAATTTCATACCAGTCGCAGATATTTTCTGGGCTAAGCTTTCTAAGCCACCCGGAAGTTTATCTAAGTCCACATGCCAATCTCCAAGAGAGGAGGTATCATCGTTCCGTTTTCCAAACCAGCCATCATCGAGGACAAGCAGCTCGATTCCTAATTCACTTGCTGATTTCGCAATATTGACGAGTTTCTCCTCAGTAAAATCAAAGTAGGTTGCTTCCCAGTTATTAATCAAAATCGGACGCACGGCCTTCTTCCATTGCGCTTGAATCAGGTGCTCGCGATAAAGACTATGAAAGGCCTGGCTCATCCCATTTAAACCTTGATCGGAATACACCATTACTACTTCCGGGGTTTGGAAGGACACGTTCGGCTTTAGATTCCACTTGAAGCCAAACGGATGAATCCCAACCATAAGTCTTGCTGTGTCGTAATGATCTACTTCTATTTGCATCAAAAAGTTACTGCTATATATAAAATTAAAGCCATATACCTCACCTGTATGTTCCGTCGCCTCCGGACGCTTTAGTGCCAAGAACGGATTATGGTGGTGTGAGCTTGCACCACGCAGACTGGAAATCGACTGAATGCCTGTTTCCAGTATTCTCTCTTTCACATGACGCTCCCGTGACCATGCACCCGCTAAGTGAGTAAATAAAAAATCTTTATCCGGAAGGTCAAGCGATGCTGCCATTAATCGATCAATAATCAATTCCACTTGACTTTCATTTTTCAAGGAAGCACTTCTCGTTATTACAGGCATATCACGGAATATTGTATAATTTAACGTCAATTCTGCTTGGAGGAATTCATCCTTTAAGATAATTTGAAGTGTACTAGCGTCCTGATTGTCTTCTGTATAGGTTGCCGGCAGACCTTCAAGACAAGGCTTTCCGTCTACCAGTTGATACGAATCATATTTGAAATTAGGAACATGATTAGCCGTCGTTTTGCTCACACTTATTGCCGGTTCGCGAAAATCAGAATTTCCGTAGGCAGGGTATTCTTGACGGAGCGTTTCCAAACCAAAAGCAGGATCCTCTGCATACACGTGTGTAGTAGCCCCTGTCGGCACATCATACGTCTGCAAGTGAGAAAAATCTTCTCTGTGGTGCAATGCCTTTCCATAATAAAGATGGCCTAATTGTCCATTTTTCATCACGTGAAAAATATAACTAACTTGGCCATTTGTTAAATGAAACTGTCTGTCCTCTTGATTAACATGAATAAGCATAACCTTCTCCTTCACAAAATTGGTTTGTTTTAGACATATTCTTTTTACTTATAGTCTCTATTAAACTTGGTTGTTGATTTCCGCTCCAGGCACTGCGCTTTCCGCGGGCGGTCCGGGGAGCCTCCTCGTCGCTTCGCTTCTACGGGGTCTCCTGCCCCGTCCTCCCGCAGGAGTCTTCGTGCCTTCCGCTACAATCAACTTGTGTATAAAATTTTTACAAAGCTTACTTGAAAGGAAAGAGCCTGACAATATAAGGCTCTTTTCTTTATTTGATCCATTTCATAATTAGATTCTATTAATCACAAACTCGAATTCCATGTCTTGATTGGCAGGAATAAGGTGTTCATCATGTACCGGTGCACCCCAGCTGTCGTCTCCGCCGACGCCCATCTGCTTTCCTGCGACCGTCACAACCGTGTAATGGACATTCGGAAGCTCATATTGATGCTGGGCATTCTCGAGTTCAAAAGCCGTATACGGGGAAAAATTACACTCTAATGGTTCAGCAGCCGCTGATATTTTTATTCCCTGTCCTTGCTTGTTGGTCAGACTAACTCGGCGCACTCCCGTCCGGCTGCCCGATTCTTGCGGCATGACATATCCGGATAAATTCTCAATTACTTGATTTTTAAATATTCCAAGTCTTGCTCCTTGCGCCCGGTCTGAGTAATTTTCTTCAGGACCCATCGCATACCATTCCAGTTGGTCATAATCGGCAGGCACCTTGAAGGATACTGCAAAAATCGGCAGCTGCGGGAGATTTTCCGCCCCCTGATAGACCGACTTCACATGAACACTGCCATTGGCAAGAACGGTATAATTTACTTTCACCACTACTTTTTCACTAATCGATAATTTATAAGTAAAAGCAATGCTCACCTGGCCATTTGCTTGCTCAACATCCAGCCCAATGCATTGGCGCGCAAGACTGGCTGCATACCAAAGGCCCGAATGATAGCCTTGAGAATAACCGCGGTCATTATCCGTCGTCGCCCGCCAGAATAACGGTGCCGGCGGAAGAGCAATCATCTCTTTCCCTGCATAGTTAAGTGAAACCAGGCTTCCCGCCTGTTTCGAGAACAAGATGCTGAAGTCAGGGCCGTGGACACCAATATTGACATCGCCAGTGACAACCCGTAATTCCCCGTGAGCTGCCATCTGCTCGACAAACGCCTCCGTTCTGAACACATATTGTCCGAACGCGATTTCGTAGCCAGCGTCCGCCCAGAGATTACTTTCCTTCAGCTTAAAAGAAGTTTGTATACAATATTCGCCAGAAACGCTGGTGATTTCAGCAGGCAATTTAAATTCGATGCGCCCTTCACTCTGCGGTGCCACCACCACATCGAGCTGATTCCGATACAACTCTTTACCTTCAAGGTAGAGAGTGTACTCCAAATCATAATCGGACGTATCTACGAAAAGACCCTCATTCTGGATTGTTACCCCCGTACGATCCGGACTCAGTTTGATATTTTGATATAAATACTTTACTTCCTGCATCTTCGGCGACAACTCTCGATTGGCATACACAATCCCATTCGTACAGAAGCCATAATCCGTTGGGCGATCGTCAAAATCACCGCCATATGCCAAAAATTCCTTACCATAACGATCCTTCTTAATAATTGATTGATCAATATAATCCCAGATAAAACCACCTTGATACATTGGATATTTCTGCTCTAAATCCGTATATTTGTACATCCCGCCAAGGGAATTCCCCATGGCGTGCATATATTCACAGCTAATGTATGGCTTTGACGGGTTATCGTTCAAATAATTCTCAATGTCAGCTGGCTTTGCATACATCCGGCTTTCCATATCACTCGTATCATTGTAATCACGCGCATGGAAAACACCTTCATAATGAACCAGGCGACTTGGATCTACACTCTTAAAATATTTAGAAACATTCAGAATCACTTCACCCGCATAGGATTCATTGCCACATGACCAAATGAGGATCGACGGGTGATTTTTGTCCCGTTCAAACATGGATACCGCTCTGTCCATGACGATGTTCTCCCATTCCGGCTTATTCCCGGGGATGTTCCATGACGGCTCGACTGCCCCCATCTTTTGCCATGAACCGTGCGTTTCAAGGTTCATTTCATCGATGACATAGACACCGTATTCATCGCATAACTCATACCAATAACTTTGATTCGGGTAATGGGACGTCCGGACAGCGTTAATGTTGTTCTGTTTCAATGTTTTAATATCCCAAAGCATGTCTTCCTTTGTAATCGCGCGGCCGGTACGGCAATTAAATTCATGGCGATTGACACCCTTGAATACAATTCGTTCACCATTAAGGCACATGATTTTATCAGCCATTTCAAATCTTCGGAAGCCGACTTTCTGCGGAATAACCTCTACCAAATGACCTAAATCGTTATATACCTGAATATAAAACTGATACAAATAAGGATTTTCCGCACTCCATAGCTTTGGATTATTGATCATCATTAAAACTGTCCAATTTCCGTCAGTGAAATCACCGTTTTGCGCTGCTACTAAGTGCCCCTCGGTATCGTACAATTCAGCAACTATTTTTGATGGAGAAACCACATCAGATAAAAGCTTTAGGTCTGCTTGAAGCGTCCCTTTCGTAAATGTCGGATCCAGCTCTGCGCGAATACCGGCGTCATAAACATGAATTTCTGGTACTGTGTAGAGGTAAACATCACGGAAAATACCAGAAAAACGCCAGAAATCCTGGTCCTCGAGCCAGCTGCCCGTGCTCCGTTGGTAAACCGCAACGGCAAGCTTATTATCACCTTCTGTAATAAATGGTGTAAGCTCAAATTCTGCAGGAGTAAACGAGTCCTCACTATAGCCGACGAACTCCCCGTTTAACCACACATAAAAGGCCGACTCCACACCTTGAAAGGATATATACAGTGGCTTGTTTTCCATTTGAGGGGGAACGGTAAACATCTTCACATAGCTTCCAACCGGATTATGGTCGAGTGGAATTTCTGGCGGACGGATCTCGTTAAGCCCGTCCCATGGGTACATCGTATTCACATATTGTGGTTTCCCGTAGCCTTGAAGCTGAATGTGACCTGGGACGGTGATGTCCCCCCAGCCCATGCAATTAAAATCCAGCCGGTGAAAATTCTCCGGGCGATTGTCTGGATTAACGCTATAGTTAAATTTCCAGTTACCGTTTAATTCATGGCGCATTGCCATTGGGCCTGCCATTTTTGCCTGCTCCAGTGTTTCATAATATCGGTGGTCTGAATGTGCTGGAAGTCGATTAACGGCAAACACATTTAAGTCTGTAAGCCAATCTATTTTTGGAATTGTTGTCATCACTATCACTCTTCCTATCTACATTTTTCCAAAATTTTATTATTTAACTGAACCCATCATCCCTGCAACGAAATGCTTTTGCATAATGAAGAAGATAAGTGCTGCCGGCAAGGTTGCAATTACAATCGCTGTCATGATCATTCCAAAGTCAGGTGAGTAGCTGGAACCGAGGTTCGAAATTAACAGTGGAATCGTCTGGTTCTCTGGTGACTGCAACACAACTAGCGGCCATAAGTAACTGTTCCAGCTAGCCATGAAAGTAATGATGGCAGCTGCCGCGTAAGTCGTTTTCATTGTAGGTACATAGATTCGAAAGAAACATCCCAATTCAGAGAGACCATCAATTCTTCCAGCTTCAAGAATTTCCTTCGGAAACATCTTGGTGCTTTGTCTAAAGAAAAAGATCAGATAGGCGGTTGTAACCGTCGGTAATATGACCGCTGCCATTGTATCAATACCAATGATCGGTAAGGATTGTGAAATGGTAGCAAACATTCTAAAGAGCGGTACCATCAAAGCAGCAAAAGGAATCATCATAGAAACTAGTAAAATGTTAAACACAAAATCCTTCGATTTACTTTTATAAATTTCAAATCCATATCCTGCCAGGGAGGCAATCAGCATGGCAAGGACGGTCGTTAAAATCGAGATTTTCGTTGAATTTATTAAAGCAGGTACAAGATCAACTGTGTCTAGTAGATTGTGAAGGTTTTCTATAAAATGACTGCCTGGCAGCATCCTTCCTTGCGTCACATCTACAGACTTGTTTGTCGAGCTCACAATCATCCATAGAAACGGAAACATAGAAACAATGGAAGCGATGATAAGGACTGTATAGCTGAATGAGCGTTTAAGGTTATTCATTTTTATCACCTGCCACTTTGAACTGAATGATAGAGAAGATGACAATCATAATTACGATGGCGTAAGAGACAGTCGCGGCATACCCAAAGTCAGGGGTATACTTAAACGATAAATTATAGATATACTGAGAAATTGTCATTGTCGCATTACCCGGCCCACCCTTGGTAATATTCATGACCTCGTCAAATAGCTGAAGCGTACCAATTGTTGAAGTGATAGATGTAAATAGGATAATCGGCTTCAACATTGGGATCGTAATCTTGAAAAATTGTTGAACTGGCGAAGCCCCATCTATCCTAGCTGCTTCATAGATAGATTCATCAACGTTTTGAAGAGCGGATAAATAGAAGATCATGTTATAACCTGTCCAACGCCAAGTGATAGCCACAATAATGGCAATTTTGGCCCAAAAAGGATCGGTGAGCCATTGGATGGGCTCAGAAATTAGTGAAACTTTCATTAACATGATATTGATAATCCCATCTTGACCAAACAAATATTTGAAAATGACGGAATAGGCAACAAGTGAGGTTACGCATGGTAAGAAGATGGCTGTTCGAAAAAAGCCCTTGAACTTCAACGTTTTATTATTTAGTAAAACGGAAAGAAATAAAGCAAGTAGAATCATAACTGGTACTTGGATGATTAGATAGATCACCGTATTTTTTACCGTTGTAAGGAACGTTGGGTCCTTAAATAAACGCGTATAATTATCGATACCTGTAAATGTTAAATTCGCACCTACCCCTGATTGAAATGACAAAATAAGAGCCTGAACCATTGGGTAGAAGTAAAACAAAAAGATCATTACGGCAGCGATAATCACAAAGGACCAGCCAATAACATTATTTTTTAACCGAATCTTCCGACCTGAATTTGCTTTTGGAAGGGTTTGAGTGTGGTTTTCTTTCGCAGTTATCAATTTTAGTCAACTCCTTACGTTGTAATTTCAAGAAAAAAAGAAAAGAGCCTCAGAAAATCGCCTGACACATCAGATAGCTCCAATTACTGAAGGGTAGAAGCCGGCGAATTCCAAGGCATAATCTCTTTACAAAGATGTGTTACTTGCTAATTTGTTCTGTTATTTAATTTGTTCTTCTGCTTGTTTTTGTGCATCTTCTAATACTTTATCTAGATCTTTACCTTTAAGGTAATCTTGCATTCCCACAGCTAAAATGTCCTCAATTGCATACGTATGCATACCATAGTTTACTTGAGGAATTTTCTCTGTCCAGGCAGCAAAGTCACTAACGACCTTTTGACCTCCGAAGAAATCGTCCGCAGCCTTATACGCTTCGCCTTCAGCAGCTGGCTTGTAAGTACCGATCGCTCCCATTTCCTTATTCAAAGTCTGATAAAAATCAGCATTAGAACCAAAAGTTTTTGCTAAGAAGTCAGCAGCCTTTTCTTTGCCAGGAATGTTAAGCACGTACCAAGAGCTTCCGCCTAAGTTAGAGGCGTTCACGGAACCTGAAATTCCAGCTTGTTTTGGGATCGGAACCACTGCCCACTTACCTGCTTGTGAGCTTTCTGCTTTGATGGATGGAGTAATCCAGTTACCCGTTGGAACCGTAGCAACATCACCACTGTTAAAGCCTGCTACAAATTGGCCCCAATCAGAGACAGGTTTCACTAAATCCGCATCTAAAAGCTCTTTATATGTTTGGAATGCTTCCTTTAAAGAAGCGTTGCCTGCTAGGTCAGGTGTAACCCCGTCGTTCTTTAAATACCATGAACCGCTTGTCTGAACCATCATACGAATAAGACCAAGGTCTTTTGGATCCTGTGTAAGCATTTGTTTACCCGTTGCTTCTTTTACCTTTTTACCAATTTCAATGTACTTGTTCCAGTCGATATCTTTTAAATCATCAAGCGTGTAGCCCGCTTTTTCCATGTAATCCGTTCTAACATATAGTCCTGTAACACCAGTATCGAATGGAAGGCCGTAGTTTTTGCCGTCCAAGCTTGTAGGGGCAATTTTATACTGAGCAAAATCATCTGCTTTAAACGATCCAGTTAATTCATGGAACATATCTGGATACGCTTTAAGGAAGCTTTGTGCCCGGTAATCTTCAATTAAAACAATATTCGGAAGTCCTTTTGTAGTTCCAGAACTTAAGCTCGTATTAAGCTTTTGAATAATGTCATCTTGAGCATGTTCAATAACTTTAATGTTTACATCTGCGTTTTCAGATTTATAAGCTTCTTTTGCTAAATTCATTGCTTTAATGTTAAAATTCGGGTCCCATGCCCATACTGTTACTTCATTTGTATCTTTGCCGCTGTCGGAAGTCTCTTTATTTGATCCCGAAGAACAGGCAGTTAGCATCAATATACTAACTAAAAAGAGTGCTAGTACTTTTTTCATTGATATTCCCCCAACATTCTATTTTTGTAAGCGTTATCCAACTTACAAATACAATGTTATCACCTGTTAGGAAGTAACCGTTAGGACGATATTTTTAATGGTTGGTAATATTTTTATAACATGAACACGCTTCCAATTGATTTATTTGGATTATTTTTAGATTTTATGACTATTTTCACTTAGTTGAAACTGGAAGTGTCATCCGGACCTTAGTCCCTTCACCCAACTCGCTAGAAATTGTCACCCCATACTGTTCCCCGTAAATCAGTTGGATACGCTCATGGACATTCCGCACACCAATCCCAGAAAACATCTGTTGTTTACGCTTTGTAGTCGGGAGTTTATTCTCTGAAGAGACTTCCATTCCATCTCCGTTATCCACGACTTCACAAATCAACGTATTCTCCTCTTTCCAGACAAGTACATTAATATAGCCACCAGTCTTATGATTGAAGCCATGAAAGAATGAATTTTCCATAAAAGGCTGCAGGATAAGCTTTGGTACGTGATATTCCAAACAATCTGGCGCGATAAAATAGTTAACATTAATCCGGTTACCGTACCGCTTTTGATTAATAAGGACGTAATTTTTTAAATTATCCACTTCTTGGACAATGGTATTCGTCTCGCTGACATTGCCAATTGTATTCTGAAGCAAGGATATTAAAGCATTAATTGTTGCTTCGGTTTCTTCTTTTCCACCTTGCTGCACCATGAATTTTATTGAAGTTAACGTGTTGTATAAAAAATGAGGATTAATTTGCTGCTGCAGCGCAGCCAATTCCGCATTGCGCTTTTGCTTTTGTGATTCCACAAGCTGTTCAACATACAAGTGGAGCTCATCGAGCATGGAATTAAAGGCATTGCCGATTTTCATGGTTTCATATGTGCCGGTTGCAGTAACATATTGGTGGAATTCATGTTTTGACGCATCTTCTATCTGCTTAACAAGACTCGATAACGAATTTGTCAATCTCCTCGTCGCTAGTAAGACAATGATTAACGCCACAAAGACGATACCCATTGAGATGAGCACGATATCTTTCTTATCAATTAGGTCTCCAACTGCTTTTTGCTTATCAATTATATTAAATAGGTACATGTCAAACGATGGAAGGTATTCCATCGAGATAATTTGATCCTTTCCCATAAAATTATCAATGATATAATGGTCTGAACTCTTTTCAATTTTTCCTACATAGCTAAGCAGGCCTTTTGGTGCTTGACCTATGAGCTTTGATTGGTTGCTAGAAACAATAACTCCCTGCTTGTCTACGACAAACACATTATTACCAGGTCCTGTATAGCTTGTGAAGAACTGTCTAAATTGACTTTCATCAAACGCAAAGAACATCGATCCATAAACAGTACCGTTGATCCGTTCCATTAGTACCTTTGATGCCACAATGAACTGGCGATTCGTTCCATCATTTCGCTTGTCCAATTGGTACACCAGTTTCTTTGGTTCCTTAAACGTATTACTAGTAAGTCTGCTAGTCCTTAATTCCTCATCCGTTATTGGCCAGTACGTCCGATCCGTTGCAAAACTGAACCCATTTCTACCCATGACTAGAATGCTTTCTTCATATGCATCTAAATTGGTTTCAATTCGATTTAACTGTTGGCCCGTATTAAAATAGGCATTAAGTTTCTCTTTATTGCTGTATTGCTCCTTCGTCAGAATTTTTTTAATCGTATTGCTTTGAAGGAGATTGTTAGATGCTAGGACGACCGAATAGTTAAAGGATTCGAAACTTCCCTTTACCTGACTCATTACTTTAGAGTTCGTAATGCTAAACTTTTTAATAAAAAATTGCTCCGACATCCGAATCGTTGTCCATGTAATAGTGATTGAAACTGTGATAATCATCATAACCGTAATGAAAAACATAACGATAAACAATCCGTTATGTTTAAAACGTTCGGGAATAAATCTCATAATTCACCATCTCTTATCTTAGTTTTTGCTTTCTTTTGTATTGGCTTGGAGACAATCCCTTTATTTTCTTAAAAACTTTACAGAAATAACTATGGTCCGAATAACCGACCATTCCACTAATTTCTGAGATAGATTCCATTCCCTCCATGAGCAGTTTCGTCGCTTCTTCGATCCGCATTCTATTTAGATATTCGATGAATCCTTCCTTATTATGCGTTGAAAAATAGCTTGAAAGATAAGATGGATTAAAATGAAAGTGCTTTGCGACCCCAGTAAGGGTAAGCGGTTCGGCATAATGTTCTCTAATATATTCCATCAGTTTTTTCATATTTATATCTTCGGGCTCACTCTGCACCAAAAATATGCATTTCTCCGCTTCTTCAATAAAGCGATTCATTAGTTCAACCGTGGCCTTCGCCGAAGGTGCTTCATCAATCGACCTAAAATATGAATACTTGGCTTCTTCCAATTCTGTTACGTCAAATTTCATATTACTTAGAAGAATGGTAATGTTAAAAATAATGTTGCCAAAAAAAGCTTTATATTCAAAGACATCCATCGTATAACAAGAAGACATTACCTTTACATGGTCTTGTAGATATTTGAAAGCGGAATCAAAATGTTTTCTCTTTAATTCTTCTGTAAACCAATCCAAATTAAAATTTTCGGGTTTGGGCGGCACTTTTGGAAGATTCTCTTTCATTAAAAACGGTTGATTTGGAAAATAAAAGCGATAATCTAACAATTTTACGAGACTTTCTTTGTAGTTGCTTCCTAGTTGTGAAAGGTCTGAAAACTCATCCGTCAAGGCAATACTCATTCCTGGTATAGACTCTGCAAGTTGGCTGGCCAATTTAATAAACTCTTTATCATTCTGCTTGTTTATATTAATTAAGTATCCAATGATATTCTCTTCAACGCTTAAGGGCTCGTAAACAACTTGATTTATGATATGTTGCAATGCCTCTTCGATTTTCGCCTTGATACTTGTTTGAAATTCTGCACTATTTCTAGACTGGTGATTCCTTAAATCAGCTCCAATTAAACAATAATGGCTGTATGGCAAAGCTTTGGATACTAACTCCGAATCATAATTCACTTCATATCCTGAAATCAGTTTATTGATAATCTGCCCAATTGGGAGATTGCCTGTTAATCTTTGATCCACTTTCTGAAAGGAAGGAATTCTGCTTGCGGCATTTTTCAACGCCTTTAACAGACCGTCTGCATTGAGCTTCGGCTTTAAAATATAATCAACAACACCACTTTGGAAGGTGGATCGTACATAATCGAATTCTCCAAAACTACTTAAAATAATGATTTCAATGTGAGGATATCTTTCCTTCACAATTCTGGTTAATTCTTCCCCATCCATGATCGGCATTACGATATCTGTAATAATGATATGTGGGGCGGCGGCCTCAATTAATTCCAGTGCTTCTTGACCGTTCGAAGCCTCACCAACAATCATGAACCCCTCTTGCTCCCAATTGATATAGTGCTTAATCCCTTGTCTGATCAACATTTCATCGTCTACAATTAGTGTTCGGCATAGTTCCCCGACTGTCAACGCAATCCCTCCAGAAGAAGACATGTACAATTAGAAATTTTAGTATTTTTATTATACTATATCCATAATGACTACCCTCTCATAAAAATTGTACCAATTTGTTGCACAAACTCGGAATACAAAAAGGGCCCTATCCCAAAAATGGGATGGGCCCTGATGTAATTCCACCTGCCTACGACTCATTTTCGCACGACCAAATCAGGATGAAAATAGTGGATTGAATTTTCTACCAGGACAAAGGGTGTCAGGCACCGCTCGTGGACAAATGTCCACGAGTGGTGCCTGACACCTTTTCGTTCTCCATTAAAAATCAAGTTGGATTTTTTGTGCTTCCTCTAGTCTTTCGTGTTTATCATTAAACACGTCACTGGTTAGAATACTAATCCATTCCGTTTTTTTGCTGCCTGCTTGGTCAACTATAAAGCCTAGACTCCCCCATTTTATTTGATTTCCTTCGATTTCTCCATTCAAATGTTCAAGATACATATCCTGTTTCCAGTCCATTTTCACACCAGTATTCGTTTCAAAAAGGGCGACTGGGGCAAAATTCCGCTTTTCTTTGGAGTGATTCTTAATATCCACACTTATTTTAATAAAATCAAATTCCTCGGCTTCCGTTAACGGGTGGAAATAGTCAATTAAGCTATAATCAGGTCTGTAGTGGAGAAGTTTCATTTCTTTGATCGTGTACTCAATATCCCCAAAATGATAAACCTTATTTATTGGTTTTATCGCTTTTAAAGTAGCCTCCCCTTTTTCATCCGTAACAGACTGTCCGGGTTTTTGTAACGTTGAATCATCCGTAACCTGAGGGCTATTATAATAGGCGTCATGATCGTCTTCGGAGATCTTTTTGGTAGCTGTGGAAGTATTCTCTGTTTTTGCATCAGTTTTCTCATTAGTTGGCTGAATTGAAACAAATGAACAGCCCGTAAGTAGAAAAACAAATAAAATAGTTATCATTGCCTGTTTCACATCGATTCCCTCCACCAAGTAAAAATTCTTTTTAGAAAGATATCCCATTGCTAAAAAGGCAACGGGATATCTTATTTGCGAATTCTAAATTACTGTTATTGTTAAAACTTACTTGTCTTCGATGACTGTTTATCGGCTGCCTTTTTCAAGAATGTCAAAGATGATTTTGGCATTATCTGTATTATCGATTTGACCGGCAAAGCGTTCGCTGGCGGGTCCGAATGCATATACATTTACATCTTCGCCTGTATGTCCGCCCGTCGTCCATCCAGTGAATGAACGGGTATCAATAATTTGTTCGATCGCATTATCGATATCCACTACTTTCTTCGTAGCCGCAGCATCTTTAACAGACTGAATCTCTTTATCTGTTAAAGTAAGATTGATATATTTAGTCAACGTTTCTTTCACATCTGCACCGTTAGCAATTTGCTCTGCCATAAAATCAGGTGTGCGTTTTGTTGCATTGATTGGTGCACTAAACCAGTTGTACTCTCCGCGGGCACCGATCGAATAACCGCCAGTTGAATGGTCAGCTGTTGCCACAACCAATGTATGCCCATCCTTTTTAGCAAACTCAATCGCTGCTTTGAACGCTTTTTCGAAATCTTCCATTTCACTCATTGCGCCTACAATATCATTATCATGACCTGCCCAGTCAATTTGGCTTCCTTCCACCATCAAAAAGAACCCTTTTTTATTTTGATTTAAGCGCTCAATGGCAGAAGTCGTCATATCTGCTAGGGAAGGCATCTCTGCCGTCCGGTCGATCATTTTTGGCATACCCCGTTTCGCAAATAATCCAAGAACCTGGTCATTTTTGTCTTTTTTCAATTCTTGAAGGTTTGAAACATAACTGTATCCGTCTTTTTTGAATTCATCTGTAAGGTTACGGTCTTGACGGATAAATAAATCTGAGCCGCCTCCCAAGAGAACGTCAATTTTGTGTTTTCCGTTAACCATCTCATTATAATAATCATCCGCAATGGCATTCATGTTATTACGGTTTACATCATGAGAACCAAACGATGCAGGTGTGGCATGTGTGATTTCTGACGTAGCAACAAGTCCGGTTGATTTCCCTTTCTCTTTCGCTGCTTCAAGGACAGTTTTCACTTCAGATTTGTCATTGTCAACTGCGATGGCGGCATTATAGGTTTTGACTCCCGCAGCCATTGCTGTAGCGGCTGATGCTGAATCCGTTACATTTTGCTTTGCATCCTCTGGATATGTAGTCTGTTGTCCAACTAGAAATCTATCAAACTCAGTTGACTCCACTCTTTTAGTAGACGGGTCGTCTTTTAAATAACGGTAGGCCGACGTATAAGAAACACCCATTCCATCCCCGATTAGAAAAATAACATTTTTTATATCTGCATTGTTTTTAGTTGTATTTTCTGATTTTGCGTTAGCGGTGCCTGTTCCAACAAGACTGCTAAAAGCTATGGTTGAAAGGACAGCAACTGGAAGAACCTTTTTCATAAGTTTTTTCTTAAACAATTCGATTTCCCCCTCAAATAAACTTGAATGTGTTGGATTACGATTATCATTATAGCGGGGGTTTATTAAGCGAATGTAAACAATTGTAAAAGCGAATAAATCGAAAGTGCTAAAATATAGGCAATTTGTATGAGAGTAAATCACTTTTAAACAAAAAAAGCTACATTTTCCATTAGGATGTCAGATTAACTCCTCCTTAAAAAGGCCTATTTTTCTTTATATTTTCTTAACAAAAATTGAACATTTGAATAAGAGTAGACCCACCAGATAAAAAAAACTGATTCGACGATACGAATCAGTTTCTTTCCTAGTTATTAATCATCATTTTTATCATACCCTCGACAAGGACCGGAACTTCTTCAAATGCACTTTTCATATGAAGACGCTCCGTTCGTTTGTGGGCGTCTTTTCCGAGTGGGCCAACATTTAAGACAGGAGCTCGGAGTTCTTTCATCGCATCGAATGGGATGCTGTAACCGCTGCCCCATACCGGGGTATTTGATTTGAAGACGGTCCATCCTTCCCCATCGTCCTGATAATTAACATAGCTTAAGTCGCTAATTCCATTAAAATAGTGAACTTGCTGAACAGGCAAATTAAATTTTGCGAGACCTTGCTCTTTCAAATATTCTACACATCGTGTAATGAGTTCATCATTTGATGAATTTACCGCTGGATAATAAGGTGGAGCAAATAGCAAAACAATCGCCGGTGCAAGTTCCTGGCACTGAATTATTAGAGTATCTGCAATTCGGAGGGATTTTTCACGGTCATCCCATTCTGAATTTGCATGAATGGCTGCTTTGATTGCTTCGACAAAATCCGTTCCAAATTTATTAATCGCATGCGTAAGTAAAGCCTCATAACGTAAGACATGCACTTCACCAACTGGGTCTACAAACTGCTCTTTGCAGACTTCCATATAGGCCCGGTTGCAGGTACTAGCCGCGTTAACAGCCACTTTTTCAAAGATATCCATAATTTCTTCCGCATTCCGCTCCATTAAAAACACATTATACAAGGCTGCTGCGCGGTATGGTGTTTGAGCAGAGTATTCAAGTTTTAAATCTTTTTGTTGAAGTGTGACCGGAAGAGGGGTTGTTTCACCCCTCACCGTTTCTTGGAGGCTCAAATTCCATTCCATCTTCTGCGTCAAAAACGATGCAATATATGGTGCTGTGATTCCACTGAGAGGTTCACCAACATGTGTCTCTTTCCCGTAAAAAAGTGCGGATGGCATAATTTTACCGATGGAACCTGAATACACATAATAATTTTCGTCACCCGGTTCTTGTGAAAATACGGGTTCTCCGTTCAAGAAAAGCTTATAGGTGAGATCATGCTTTTCCTTTAGTTCTAATAATTTCGGTACAGCTGCACACATACCCGCCGAATTTACTTCCTCATCTGGCACGGTTAACAAGAGAAGATTAATCGGCCATTGTTCGACAGTTGCTTTTTCGATTAATCCCATATGCATCACAAGTCCCATTTTCATATCCATCGTGCCTCTGCCGAATAAATATTCTCCAGATTTCAGATCCTGCACCACATCTTCCGGTAACCCATCCAATCTTTCATGGAGCAAGTTGGTTAGCTCTTCTGGCTGATAAGCAAAATCCTCTAGATCTCCATATTCCTCCGTATTCACTGTATCAAAATGACTAATGAGAACGATGGTTTCTTTTGCATTTGGATGTTTATATAAAGCAGTTAAAAACCGCCTGCCCTGATCGGCATCGTGAAGAAGTAAGTGAGTAGGATTTTCCTGAAAATAGCCCAACCCTCGTAGTTTTGCTTCTACCTTTAAAGGAAAATTACGTTCACCCTCTGTCAATGTCATGCTTCTCCAGCTCACCACTTCGCACAAAAGCTCACGAAGTGCCTCTGGTGTCCCCCAATTTAGATGATTCATTACCCGATTACTCCTTTAATTAATTACAAAATGGTGAATCACAACTGTCCACCTAAGATGGACAAATGCAGCCAACTGTCCACGAGTGGTGCCTGACACCCTATCGTGACAACCTATCGATAGTCTACATCATTATTTGCGCTCAATTTGTCCTTTTTATTCTTAAAATAATAGGAAATATAGCATACGGCTAAAAATCCTAAACCCACTAGTAAACCGACTAATTGGGTCGGATCAAAGGCCAAGAATATTAAGATTGAAACGCAGAATACGATACAAATAATTGGTATTAATGGATAAAATGGGACTTTATATTGTAACTCCTCTAATTTTCCGCCATCTTGCAGGTATTTCCTCCGAAACAACAACTGTGAAAGGGCAATACCGATCCATGAAATCGTTACAGAAATGCCGGCAATCGACATTAACAATACAAACACTGTGTCGGCTGCAATGAAGCTAGTTAGCAAGGATAATAGAGAAAAAACCATCGTAAATACTAGAGCAGCAAATGGAACCTTGCGTTTTGATAGCTTTCCAAACCGTTTTGGAGCCATTCCTTCTTGCGCCATCGCCCATAGTAAACGGGTCGACGCGTAAATACATGAGTTTCCAACCGATAATATTGCTGTCAGTATAACAAAGTTCATAATATCTGGTGCGAAAGGAATACCTGCCATATCCATAAGGGTTACGAATGGACTTTCCAATAATCCCAGTTCCTTAGATGGGAAAATGGCGGATAATATAACAATAGAAGCTAGATAAAAGACGATAATTCTAAAAAGGACGTTTCGAATGGCTCGGGGAATATTCTTTTCCGGCTCCTCGCTTTCCCCAGCAGCAATTCCAATCAATTCAGATCCTTGATAGGAAAAGATAACATTCATCATCGTAACAAAAAGGATGACAAAACCTGCAGGGAACAATCCAGATGGTGCTAAGTTTTCTAAAAATGGAGCGGGACGGTCGGCCAATGGAATGATTCCAAAAATAGCAGCGAAACCAATAATAATAAAGAAAATAACAGCAACCACTTTAATACCTGCAAACCAATATTCTGCCTCTGCGAATCCTCTGGTTGTAAGAGCATTGAGGACAAATAAAAGGGCAATGAAAACAGCACACCATATCCAGACTGAAACATCAGGAAACCACCGTTTCATTAGGATTCCTGCCGCGGTAAATTCAACCCCAGCCGTTGTCGCTGAACCAACGAAATACATCCATCCTAACGAAAATCCAGCGGAAGGACTAATAAATTTACTTGCATATGTTTGAAATGAGCCTGTTACAGGCATGTGGACAGCCAGTTCCCCTAGGCACACCATGACCAAGTATAAAATGATCCCACCAAATAAATAACCTATTAATGCACCACCAGCTCCGGCCTGATTAATGGTATAGCCAGCATTTAAAAACAACCCTGTTCCTATGACTCCACCTAACGAAAGCATAAACAAATGACGACGTTTCATTGATCGATTTAATTGATTCTGCTGACCCTCTCGTTCAACCATCCCCCACACACCCCTTGTCTATTAGCAGTCCCCAATGTTCCTTAAAAACGTAGTGATAAACAGCTTAAGCCGCCATCTAATTTACGAAATTCAGACATGTCGAGCTCAATCGTCCGAAAACCAGCCTCGTTCATTTTTTGCTTCGTTTGAGGAAAACCTGCTGGAATGATGACATAGTCATTCACACGAATACAATTCGCTGCATATTCCTCTTCCGGTGGAACGATAATTTTTGTATAGGAATTAAAATCTGGATGATCAATAAATTCACCTGCAACAACAATTGTACGATTTCCAAGATAAGAAATACCTGTTTTAAGGTGGAAAAACTTTTCTAGTTGAACAATAGTCGCCTGGTAATGTTCCAACTCAAGAATTTGCTTTAATTGTTCAGCTCCTTCCAAATTTGTCCTTTTAGAAAGACCTATATAAAAATGATTATCAATTTGTAAAATATCGCCGCCGTCAAGGGTTCCTGGTGACTTGATATAATAGATGTTTTCATAATGGGATTTTATTGTCGGCTCCATCTCAAAAATTTCCCCGTTACGTGAAGGGGCCCCTGGGTTTGAAATAACCGCAAACTCAGGTGTCAGCACTGCCGTGTCTTCTACAAAGGTAGAGTCTGGGAAATCCTCATGATTAGGCAGGACGGTTACTTCTACCCCACAGGTTTTTAGTGCATCAATATAAGCTTTATGCTGCTCGAGTGCCTTTTCTAAAATAGGACTCCCTAGATCAGAAGTCGTTAAGCCATGGATGAAGCTTTCTCCAGGTGTTTTGACAATTGTAGTTTTAAACATATTTTTTCCTCCTTCAATTATGTACGGATTACAGGACAAGTGAGACAGGTCGGACCACCTGTACCTAAATAAGAGATTTCATTTCCTTCATATTCATAGACGGTTGCCCCCGCATCCATTAATTTCTGCTTAGTGTAAGGGCTTCCAGAAACTATGATACAAATTCGCGGTGCTAAGGCAAGGACATTACAGCCTAGTCGATGATATTCTTCGTCGGGAACTTCAATTAGTTCAAAGCCACGCTTGATTAGCATTTGTCTTAAGAAGACTGGCATTAATCTCGAATAAACAACAGCCAGGTTATCATCTACGATACTAATAAAAGACATAAGATGTAGACATTCGTCCTCACCTTGGTCATGCGGAAGCTGAACAACGATACATTCGTCCACTAAACCTTTAGTAATTTCCTTGATTTGGCGGATCGCTTCATCATTCGTTCGATAGCCACGGCCAATTAACAGTGTGCGATCATCCAGCCAAACAAGATCTCCCCCGTCAGCTACTGCTTCACCAGTAAGTTCACCTAATATAGGAATGTCCTTTTCTATTAAAAATTGTTTATACACCTCGGCTTCCGGCTGTCGTAATTTTTTCCCTGATTTTAAAATAATTGCACCCTTTTTCGTAAATTTAACGGGATCATGGGCATAGAGAGAATCTAATCCTACACGTTCTGACGCGGGTAAAAATTCAATATGGTCCACATGCTGTTTAATAATAGAAAGAAACTGTTCAAATTCATGCTGTGCTTTTGAAAAATCAGGTTCATGAATATAGTTGAATTTTTCCCATTCCTTTTTTAAATGTTCTTGATTAATAAAGGCTTCATTTGGGTGTTTAACAATAACGGTGTTGAGTTTTGTATACATAGATGATGCCAAAGCAGTTCCCCCTTCACTTTTCCGTATAGTGGAATTCATTTCCCCTGACAGGAAAACTTATAATATGATATTATAGTAGTAATAATTTCATGTCAATATATTTTGAATTTACTGATTAATAGTTATTAATATTTTTACTGATACCTAATTTAAATAGGAGATGAAAATATGCAAACGATCGATCGAGCCATGCAGGTGATCAAAGTCCTTGTTGGAAATGAAACGAAGAAATGGTTTTCAATTACAGATTTATCTAAGGAGTGTGACTTACCTGTTAGTACAATGCATCGTCTTTTACAATCAATGAAGCAGCATGGTCTGATACAACAGGATCCAAATTTAAAACATTATTCAATGGGGAACACCTGGTTAGAATATGGCTTACAGATGTATGATACCTTTGATTTTGTAGGACTAATTCGCCCTGAGATGGAAAAATTAATGCTTGAGGTAGAAGAGAGTATTTATTTCAGTAAACCAATGGGGCTAGAATCATTAATCGTTGAGAGAATTGACTGCCAGCAAAACCCGATCCGTATATATGATCAATTAGGATTACGCATTCCACTTAACATTGGAGCAGCAAATAAAGTCATGTTAGCCCATATGCCCTCAATTGAAAGGCAAAAAATCGTAAATGAACTAGTAGCTGAAGAAGATAGAGATACTTTTTTAACTGTATTAAATCAAATAGTGAAAGAGGGCTATGGGGAGAGTCATGGGGAGAGAACGAAAGGCACATCATCAGTAGCTGCCCCTATTTTTAACCAAATAAATGAACTAATTGGCGCTATTAGTATTGGTTATGTCAATTTCAACATAACGGAAGAACGAAAAAACTTCCTAATCGAGCGAGTCATCGCGTACGGAAAGCAAATTTCCACCAAACTTCGATTCAAATAGGTTCCGTATTTATAGCAAGTGTCTGAAATAGATTATTAGGGGATTCGAACTAAAAAGGACGGTGTCAGGCACCATTCGTGGACAAATGTCCACGAGCGGTGCCTGACACCTTTTTGATATCAACAACAAACTTAAATGTAAAATTGTATCAATTGTTGTTTTTGTAACTAAAGTAGTCAAAATCTGCATGCAGGTTTTGGCCTGATGTGTCTTGGCATTGTATGCCTACAAATGCGCCGGTGAAGAAGCCGCCGCCTTGAATATAATCGTCCGACAACTTGTAGGAGTGGAATGTTACTGGAATCACTGACCAGTTCTCACCATCAAAGGAGAAGGAGTATTGGTATACATCCGTCTTCACATCCACACGAAGATACACATATTCAACATCCTCTGGAATGACAATTTCTTGACCTTGAAGCGGTTGGTCAAAGGTAAAATTGTCACAGGTCATGAGTTCAAGGATTCTCCCTTTGTCCTCGTTCCAGGTGACCTGGCATGATGTCCAGTTCTGTGTATTATAGTAATTCACCAGGCCTGCAGATTGCTGGAAGGTATTCGGGGTAAAGGCAACCTTTGTCTCCGCGCTAAAGGTAAAATGCTGCCAACGTCTTGCCACAAATGCTTGTGTGAATTTAGAAGTTAACGATTCTTTCCCGTACAGGCGCAAGTGGCCAGGGTTATCTTTTAATGAAACGATTTTCTCCCCTAATGGGATCCGTAAGCTCTGAAAATGAGGGTTCAACATTTCTGTATCAAATTCGTCTTTCTCAGGGAAGTCCCTGTCCCACTTCACTTCGTCCACCCTTGGCCCTTCTATCTCAACAGATGGCTTGTTTCCTCCGACAACGTATGGCCAATCATTTTTCCACTCTAGTCTTTGGATCGCAGTTTCCCTTCCAAGTGGACAGTAGCCACGGGGATCTAACAAAGGCTGTCCTTCTCTGGATAATGGTCTCCCAGTTAAATGAACAAGGAACCACTCACCTGTATGGGTATGTACAATCGAAGCATGACCTGCTTTTTGAAGAGGAATCCTCGGGGCATGGAACGACGTGATCAGCGGGTTCTCCGGATGCACTTCGTATGGACCCCTCAGTTGTTTAGAGCGCGCAATGGTTGCTTGGTGATCAAATTTCGTGCCGCCTTCAGCTGTTAATAGAAAGTAATAGTCACCAATTTTATATAAATGCGGCGCTTCCGTTAGTTTAATATCCGTCCCTTTAAAAATAATTTCAGCCTTACCAACTAGCTTTTGTTCTACCGGACTGTATTCCTGAAGTGAAATCCCGTAAAAATTGTGATGACCTATACGATGATCCCAATTCATGTTGACCAAATATTTTTTACCATCTTCATCATGAAATAATGAGGGATCAAAGCCTGAGCTATTCAAATAAATTGGGTCTGACCACTCGCCATCAATCGTTTCACAGGTAGCAAGGTAATTATGGCAATCCTTCCATTGACCTTCAACCACCTTTACATCCGTATAAATCAGCCAGAACTGACCATCACGGTAGGTTAGTGCCGGTGCCCATATTCCTCCCGAATCCGGATTTCCCATCATATTTAACTGGCTTAACCGGTTTAGCGGCCTTGCTGCTAAACGCCAGTTTTTTAGATCCTTGGAATGGTAAATCCCCACCCCTGGAAACCATTCAAATGTCGACACCGCTATATAATAATCTTCGCCAACCCGGCAAATACACGGATCTGGATTGAAACCCGTTAAAATTGGATTTTGAATTGTAGCCATTTTTAACACTCCTGTTCATCAACTAATATTTATGCTCGTTTTTGTACCCGTATCTTAATGACATGGGGAATGTGTCATTTTTCTTTTGGTTGGAAGAGCTGCTGCAAATCTAGTGTCTAGCCCCCATCCGGTTAAAACTATAATTCCCACCAAACATCAGTACCCAAGCAATCGTTGCAGCACTAAAGAATGGGATGAAGCTTGTTTGGTACAAAACCAAGAAAATGATCGCTGCTGAAGCTGCCAGCATCAATACGGTCATGTGGAAATTAAGTATGCTTAAGAAAAAGGCATTTTTTATATAATCCAAAGTTTTTAATTCAAAATGAACATAGACTGGAAAAATATAAACAAGGGTAAGTACATAAAATCCTGTGATCATCAGTAATGGGATGAACAAGGCAAATTGGAGCGCTCCTCCTACTGTTCTCAAGTAAAGAAAGTCAAAAATGATAAATGCCCCACTCAATCCGATACATATACCCAATCCATTTGATTTTTTGAATTCTTGTCTGTAAACGGAAAGAAACGTTTTCCAAATGGGGAGGTCGGTTTCTTTCAACTGCCATTTTCGGACGATCGTAAAAAGAGCCACCGTTGCCGGCATGATTCCTAGGAGAACCAATCCTGCCAGGGAAAAGAAAAACCATAATAGATTCACGTATGCAAGCCTCATAATCCACTCACAAAAAGTGAACAGTTTCCCCATCGTTTTTCCAAATTGCACGGTTTTTCACCTCTAATCCCAAGTTTCCCTCAATACCTTCTATCCTATTTTCATAGGTTGCTAGATTTTAATAAATCAGCCTTTAACTGAACCCGAAGCAATTCCTTCGACAATTCGGTTGCTCAAGATTAAGAATGCAATCAGAATTGGCAGGATACTAATAACAAGCGTTGCACCAATTGCACCCCAGTCCGTTGTATATTGACCGATAAAGTTCTGAATTCCAACTGTCAGCGTTTTAAAGCTGTCTGAACTAATAAATGTGTTGACGAAAACAAATTCATTCCAGTTGTAAATCATGTTAATAATCGCTGCCGTTGCAATAACTGGTGCAGTCATTGGCAGGGTAATCCGGAAAAATATATGATTAATCGAAGCTCCGTCCATTACAGCAGCCTCTTCTACCTCTCTTGGCAGCGCCTCATAAAATCCAAGCAATATCATAATTGTGATCGGCAGATTAAAGGCAGTGTAGGCGAAGATGACGGAAAGCGGATTATCAATCAGGTTTATTTTTGTAAAAGTATTGAATAAAGGAATCAGTGTGGAATGGACCGGAATCATTAGTCCAACCATGAATAAGCCCAACACCAATTTCCTGCCCTTCCAGTTCATTCTCGTAAGGGCGAATGTTACCATACTTGCTAAAATAACAGTCAATACAACCGCTACTACCGTGTAGGTGATACTGTTGAAAAAGTATTGGCTAATGTTCCCCTCTGTCCAAACCTTTTGGTAATTCTCCCACTTTGGCTGTGCTGGCAAGGAAAAGGGAGACATATTAAAAACTTCTTGGTTATTTTTCAATGAAAAAAGAAATAACCAGATGATCGGAAAGATTTGAAAAATAGCTACGATAATAAGGAATAGGTACATAATTCCATAGGCTGCGCGATTAAGGAATGGGCTCTTCGCTAGATTCGATTTTTCCTTATTTATGATTACCGGAGATCCAGTCGTTTTCACCGTATTCACCTAAATCCCCCCTCTTTTAATAAATATCGTCATTCTGTGTGGTAACTTTCCTTATGATATACGTAACAACTAAACAGATGATTAATAAGAAGAAACCAATAGCACTTCCGTACCCAAAGTCAAAGCCCTTAAATGCTTTATGGTACATATATGAGGCCATAACCTCACTGGAATTGTTTGGACCTCCATCAGTCATGACATAAATCAAGTCGAAATATTTCAATGATCCGACAACTGCAAGAACAATCGTTACCTTGATTACATTCATGATTAATGGAATTTTTATTTTTAATGCAATTTGAAGTGGCGTAGCGCCATCAATTTTTGCAGCTTCTTCAAGGGAATCCGGGATGTTTTTCAATGCTGCATAATAGATCAAAATATAAAAGCCTGCATATTGCCAGATAATCGGGACGATAATCGCGTATAGCGCGATGCCTGGTTCCGCTAGCCATGCGGGTGGATTTTCAACTCCAAGTGAAACCAGAACACTATTTAGAATTCCATTTGTAGGGTGGTAAATTTTCAGCCAGAGTTGCGCAATGGCAACAGATGCAAGCAGCATGGGAATCAGATAGATTTTTCTAAGCAAATCTGCTCCTTTTATTTTGCCTGCCAATATCATCGAGATGAATAAATAACCAATCAAGCTAAGTGTTGAAAAAACTGCCAGTATTAAGGAGTGGTAGGCACTCTTCCAAAACAAGGAATCCTGTATCAGATAGGCATAATTTTTTAAGCCAATGAATTCCATCTCTCCGATTCCATTCCATTTCATTAAGCCGAAATATCCGGTTTGGACAATTGGGACATAAATCAAGGCAAGGATAAGAAAAAGCGCTGGTGCGATATACAGAGCAACTATCTTTTTATTGGACATAACTCTATTCATTACGGTTCAACTCCTTTGCAAACAGGATAAAAATGAAGGGGCACATACCAATAGTAAAGATATATGCCCCTTTTTTCTAAGTTGCGATTATTTGCCTTCGTCAGCTTTTAACGCATCTTCGTGTTGTTTAGCAAATTCTTTTGGATTCACTTCGTTCCCGAACAGTGATTGAATTAGATTCAAATGTGTTTCAGCAACAGATGCACTCATTTGAACATCTGCGAATAATGTTAGATTGCTAGCTTTATTCAATTCGTTTAATACATCAATATAAAGTTGTGGTAATTTAACTTTGGCAGTATCAACTTTAGTAGCTGGAATTACACCTGCTTTTTCAACAGATTGCTCTCCCCATTTTTCAACAAAGAATTTAACAAATTCTTTTGCTTCAGGCTTAACCTTTGAGTTTTCAGATACGAACAAGCCGACCCCAGGGCCGCCAACCCAGTTGTCGATGTTTCCTTTACCGCCTTCAACTGTTGGGAATTTAAAGAATCCAACAGTGTCACGGAATGCTTGTGGAATTTCTTCATTTGTCGTGAAGTTCGGAAGTTCCCATGTCCCCATCAGGTACATAGCAGCTTTTCCATTTAAGAATTCTGATTTTCCTTCATCATTAGACAAACCATTAAATCCTTTATTGAATGCATTTTCTTTTACAAGTTTTTGAATTTCATCTGCAGCTGCTACTAAGGCCGGATCTTCAAATGAACCAGTACGATCGATTGCTTTGTTTAAAACCTCAGAACCACCTAAACGGTCTGCAAGGTACATATACCATAGAGATCCAGTCCAACGATCTTTATTTCCAAGTGCAATTGGTGCTACACCTTTACTAGCAAGTGTTTTCACAACATTTGTGAATTCACTGTATGTTTGTGGTACTTCGAGATTAAATTTTTTGAAAATTTCTTTATTGTAATAAATAGGAGCGATGTTTAATTCTAGTGGAAGACCATAAGTTTTACCGTCTAACGCATATGCTTCTGTTGTTCCACTAACGAAAGAATCTTTTAACCCGCCAGATAATACATCATCAAGTGGTGAAAAAAGCTTTCCTTTAACGAAAGGAGTCATATATCCAGCTGCCCATGTAAAACCTACATCTGGAAGCTCGTTAGATGAGGAAAGAACTTTCATTTTGTTCTTGTATTGTTCATTTTCAAGTACTTCAACCTCAATTTTTACATCCTTATGATTTGCCTCGTATTGCTTGATAATATCTGACACGATCAAATTTTGTTGTTTGGAGCTTCCGGCAGGCCAAAGATGCATGAATTTAATCGTTTTCTTGGAACTGCTCTCATTGCTAGCCTTGTCAGAACCACTGCAGCCAGCAAGGCCAGCTGTAAGAAGAAGTGCAAGTACTAGTAACAATGTATACGCTTTCTTAAACATTTCAAAACCCCCAGTAAATTGTTTTCGCTTACATACTGAATTTTAGCACTAATAAAAAATCACGGTAAGGTAACCGTGATTGGGGGAAATTCCACTATTTTTGGATAGGTGCTTCGTCAAGGACAGCCACTTTTCTGTATTTGCTTGGTGTAATTCCCTCATAATCCTTAAAGATTTTAATGAAATACTTAGCTGTTTGATAGCCTGCCTGCTGGGCGATATCTTCGACATGTGCATCGGTGGTCAATAACAGGTTTTTGGCCATTTGCAGCCTTTTTCTCGTCAAGTATTCACTAAATGTCAAACGGGTTTGTTCTTTAAACAAAACACTGAAATAACTGGCATTTAAATGGACAGTATCAGCCACTTCCTTTAAGCTGACCTGCCTATTTAAATTTTTATTTATGTATGTAATTGCATCTTTTATTAGCGAATTCGAGAGGTCTTTCCGAGCATCCACATTCAATAGCTTTTGATCGGCAACTTTTTCTAGATGGTCTGCCCTTTCGATGTTAGCTTCTGTTTCCAATGCCTGCTCAACTTCTTCAATTAGCTTTTGTTTACTTAACGGCTTCAGGAGATAATTAATTACTCCAAGACGAATTGCTTCCTGAGCATATTCAAAATCAGGATGTCCAGAAATAATCATCACAACGGGCTTATATCCTCTATCCTTAATGTTTTTCAACAGTTTCAAACCATCCATCTCAGGCATGCAAACATCTGTGATTAGAAGGTGAATTTTATGTTTGCCAAATAGCTCATATGCCTCAGGTCCATCAGTGGCACTTATTATTTCATATTTTCCCGCGGACCATATTTCCAGTGTTTTTTTCAAGCCTTGTCTTGTTGTTTGCTCATCATCGACGATTAAAATAGTCTTGGTAGACATCTGTTATTTACCTCCTCAGCTCTGGAATTTCAAATGTAACCTTTGTTCCCTCGCCTTGTTCACTATCTAGGTATAGATGCTTCAAATCGTATTGATCATAATAAAGTCGAATTCTTTTATTCACATTGGTAAGAGCCATCCCCATTCCTTTAATGGAAGACTCACCATCCATTTCTATCGCGTGATTAATTTGTGAAAGCATTTCCGCCTCCATTCCTGAACCATTGTCCTTTACAGTTATCGTGATATTTGAGGAGTCGTCCACTTTTTCAACATGGATAAAGACGGCACCTTGTTTTCTCTTTTTCTCAATTCCATGGATTATTGCATTTTCAACTAAAGGCTGAATGATAAGCTTTGGTATTTTTATATCTATGTATTCTGGCAGCACAGATATAGACCATATCAATCGGTCACCCAGCCTCATTTTCATCAGCTGTAAATAGCGTTCAATATGTTCAAGTTCATCGTGAATGGTTACCCATTCGCCACTATTTTTGTTTCCAATTGTATAGCGGAAAAGCTCTGACATCGCAATGACTGTCCCAGCCAATTCCTCTTCTCCCTTTTCTTCTAATGACCAGTAAAGGGCATTTAAAGTATTGTAAAGAAAATGGGGATCGATTTGGGATTGAAGCGCTTTCAATTCAGTCCTACTCCGCAACAGTTCCTTTTCATACACCTCTTGTATTAGGTGATTCGTGTTTTCGACCATTTGGTTGTACGTATTATTAAGTTCAATAATTTCCAACGACGCGGAACTTCCAGGATTTATCTTTAATTCATCCATTTTAGCTTTCTTCATTGTATTGGTTAGTCGCTTAATTGGCCTCGTGATCATCGTCGCCAAAAAAATAGAAGAGACAAAGAAAATGATATATCCGATCACACCCGATAGTAAAATAACGGGACGTACCGCTGAGACACGTTCTGAAAGGAAACTCGTCGGCTTTAAGATAACCAATGTCCAGCCCGTCAGTTTGGACGATTCCTTTACTATCATGAACTCTTTTTTATTAATGGTAACGGCTTTTTGTCCTTCTAGAAGCATATTCTGAATATCAATTCCATAATCGCCAGTAATCGGAGATGAATCACGATCAAGGAGCATCATATACCCCTTTTCTCCATGTTCCTCCATGTTCCTCCATGTTCTCTTTTACTTGAAAATAGCTGTTAGAGATCCGAACGACCAAATATCCCCCGTTTGAGAACCAACGGTCTATTAAACTCACTCTTCTAATGGCATAAGAATAATTGGAATTGGCCGGGTCTTTTCCAACCCATACTAATCGTCCTTTTTCTTTATCCGCTACCTCTATCCATCTCGGTTGAATGCGGTTGGATAAGTTTTTATTATCAAAAGGATAAATTCTCTTCCCCTTAGATGTATATAGTTCAAAGTTGGAAATCCCATCCGAGTAGGCGTAGAAATTATTGATGACTTTGATTAACGATTGCTGCTTGGCGAAATCCATGATATCCCCGTCAACGATCCCTAACAGCAGCTGCTGGACGGTACCATTCGTCGCCAATTGGTTCGACAGGGTGTCCACTTGTCTATATAATGTTTCCATTCTTCCATTTGCTTCAACTGCTGTTTGCTGAATTTGTTCCTCTGCATTGTCCTTCATTAAAGTTCCAACCTGGTTGTATACCATAATGGAAACAATCGCAAGAACAATCATCATAACAAACAAAAAAACAGCTAGAATCTGATTACGCAGGGTATTTAAGCTTCTCAATCGTGACCTGATGATTGTAATCACCCATTCTGTAATAACTTCTATCAATATATAAATCCATTATTCCTGAATTATATCAAAATACCATTGTAAATTATATGTGTAACATCCGAATAAACTCAAAAAGGTGTCAGGCACCGCTAAAAGACAAATGTCCACGAGCGGTGCCTGACACCCTTAGTTTGTTTATAACTTGATGCCCTTAAGAAACACGCTTTAGATGTTTAAATTGTCCTTTTGAAAGGACGGTTTTTTCTAGTCTGTGGGCCATGATTCCGGCAAGGACGGCTAAGATTATGTCTTTTGGCAGTGGAGCAACCATCCATAACCAGGCCATTTTATAGGTGAATCCTTCTGGTGCAGCTGCCCAAAGCTTATAGGCAAAATACATCCAATTAGTACCGAAGAAGTAGTTTACAGCCATTCCGATTAAGGAGGCGATGATAAAGGCTGCGACAGTCTTCTTCTTCTCAACGATTTTTCCAATGATAAACGCTGTAAAAATATACGATAGAATAAAGCCGAAGGTAGGGCTAAAAATTGTGGATGGACCTGCCCCAAATTTAGCAAAAACAGGTACGCCCGCAAAGCCAACTAGCATATAAACCGCCATCGCTATGGATCCTAACCGGCTCCCCAAGATAGCACCTGCTAAGATTGCAAAAAAGGTTTGGAATGTAATTGGAACTCCTCCTACCACCATAAAAGGCACCAACGAGGTTAGGTTTGCCCCAATCGCCATCAATGCCACAAACATCCCCACTAGTGTTATATCCAACGCTCTTAATTTTCTCTTCATTCTCCCACCCCAATATTAATTGTTATAATATTAAAATATATGGTTGACCACTGCATTGTCAACCCAATGTTAACTTAAGTTAACATTAAGGATGAAAGAAGGTGTCAAGCACCGAGAAAGACCAACGTCCCCTCCACGTGGACAAAAGGCAGTTTTGTCCACGTTCGGTGCCTGACACCAACTTTTTAACACCAATTTTTAACACCAACTTTTACTTGGATGTGATATCGGTCAGGACGGCATAGCCGTTGTTTACTTTTAGTTTGGCTAGTATTTCTCCTTTAGCAGAAGCTTTTTCCCATTCTGCCCCGGTGTTGTCCTCTAGGAAGTATTTATCCAGATTGTACTCAATGAAGGCAATTTCTTGTCCTTGGTTGTCTTTATCAATATAGTTTATTGTTCCTTTTAGGAATATTCCCTTATCGGGTTTTTCAAGGCTGACTTTAATGGGGGTGTGGACTCCGTCCTTTTTCTCCATAAGAACGAATACGTCAAACTGTCCCCCCTGGTCCTGCAATCGTGAAACCACAGCCTTATCCACCAAACTTATCGGGACTTCTTCAGCTTCATATTGAAGGGTCACATAATCCCCTCGAAATAAGTCAGATGGGTCCAACGGTTTGGTTTGGAGAATCATTTCCTCCCCCGTTAACATGGTATAGAGGGGTGCGAAGCACATGCCTAACAAAATCAGCACCGGTACGGAACAGGCTAAAACCAACTGCTTTGCTCGCTTATTCATGCACACCGACCCCTTTCTTCCTTTGTTTTTCAAAATAAAAACCGAAACCGAGCAGCAGGAATCCTCCAATAATAAATACGAATGATTTCGGCAAAAACTCAAAGGATAAATCCAAGTAAAAACGGAAGATCATCACGCATAGAATTATTATACTGAGCAGACTTCCTTTTTTAATTAAGTACAATACATAGAGCACATAGATGACCGAAAAGGGAATATACATCCAATCCATTGGCCAGGTATCTTCAAAAGATAACAATAGCGCTGCGGCACCATGAACGAGGTATCCCAAAACAACGTAAATGTCTCTAATTCTCCCTCTTGATAGGAATAGAGCCACGCCTATGACTAAATAGATTAATCCATACACGTAAGGAAAATCAGTATAGTCATAGCGGTTGACAAAAAAGCTAATGACCGTCCCGATAAATGCTAGTGACAGCAGGCCCGTGACAAAGCCAGTGGCTTTTGAAAAACCTATTTTTTCATTAAGTAAATAAATGGCGGCAATCCACAGCAGTGTCCAATACGGGATATTTACTCCTTCGAGATATTGTCCATCCAGCATGTATTTGAGGACAAAAATGGAAGATGCAAGTAGGATCCATTTATCCCGTAATACCCATGCCAACGGCAAAATGCCAAGCGACCACCATAAAAAGGCATTTTGTGAATTTGTTCCGAGATGAAACATTTGCTCTACAAGAAAAATTCCCGCCCCGAACACAAGAACACCTACATAATAAAGGCTTTTAGATGTCTTTGGATAGTTCATTTCCATTTTAAATCCTGCCAGATTACTGGCAACGAACAGCACGATGATTAATAGGAGCTTCGCTATTTTTCCAATCTCATCCCAATTACTCGCGATAAAACTGAGTACCCCCGCGCCAATCAAAATAGAACCCACATACAAAAGTGTTTTTGTGAAAGAAAGTCTCTGTACCTCGTAAATCTCATCTATTTCATTGACCTTTCCTGCAGGCAGAATCTCTGAATCTTCTAAGAACCTTAGCTCCCGCTTCAAAAAATTTAATTCATGCTGTTTTACAATCCGCTTCGCCATCCATCCCACCCCTTTAACATCTATTTATTTGGGACTACACGCTTACAACCACTTTAGGCTAATTGCACTACAGTTAAGTTTATTCGACAAATAGTGTTAATATCCTTTTAAAAATATAGAAGGGTGTCAGGCACCGCAAAAATACACTTTCGTCATTTTGTCTACTACACGTGGACACCACATGCCATGTGAGGCAAGGAAAAAGGCTGCCCTGATAGAAAAGGGCTGCCTTGGTTTATTTATAATTTAGTATTTATCGTTTCACCTGTAGCAGCAGTGTAGTTCCCACCTCTTACTTTCTTTAAAACCTCAATTCCAAACCACATGAATGGAATGCCCCAGGCAAGCACGGAGTAGTCGGTTACGATTGGAACGAAATTCAGAATTGGCCCCAGTATGAGCAGGATCGCTGGAACCTTTGAAAATACCTTTGACCTTAAAACGGCAATTCCTAGTAAAATCATCGAAAGCATCACGGTAACCATCATTAATGGACCTGCAACCATGATTGGAAGTGGCGGCATATCTATTTGCAATACCTTTGGATCGTATGTTGCAAATACTAAAGTAGAAAACACCATCCCCATTAGGATAAAGCTCCCAATGGCATAAAGTATAAACGCCGTAAAGCCCAGTTTCCCAAACTTATTTTGATGCGATAAATACAATCCGAAAATCCCTAATCCCATAAATATCGTTCCTAGGACACCTGCCGTTAATTCTTGCGGACTATTCATCCCCCATACTAGAGCAAGCGGACACATCAATGCACGAAAAAAACCTCCAATGATACTAAACAGAGCCAACAGACGAACAACTTGATTAAAAGTCATGATATCAACTCCCCTCCGATTTATTAACTTAACTTTATCAATCCCGACGTCCCGGCGTCTTGTGAGCACCGTCCCGAGTAGTTCGGGAAGTTTTTGCCTAAAAAAGAAGAACCCTTTACAAAAATGGGTTCCGTTAAACATTATTGACTATCCTTACCAAGCCCCGCTTCTCGCGCCATAATAATCGCATGGGCCCGGTCGCTCGCCTGCAGCTTACTTAAAATATTGGAAACATGATTGCGCACCGTTTTTTGGTTTAATCCTAGCTTGTTTGCAATTTCAGCATTATTTTTCCCTTTGGCAATATGGTCAAGTACTTCTCGCTCTCGTTCAGTCAACTGTGGAAAAACATCTACTTGTGTTACTTTCATCTTCGCTTCAAAATAAAACATCATTCTCCTAGCAATTGCCGGGCTAAAGATCGCTTCTCCTTCACTTACTGCTTGAATGGCTCTAACAATCTCATTTCGATTCGCCTCTTTTAAAAGATAGCCCCTTGCACCAGCTCTCATCGCTGCGAACACTGAGCTGTCGTCATCATACATTGTTAAAACGAGAATCCCAATATCGGGATTTGTCGGTACAATCCTTTTTGTTGCTTCGATACCACTCATCTCTGGTAGATTGATATCCATTAGAATGATGTTGGGCTTAAGCTGTTCAGCCAACTCGACCGCTTCCTCCCCAGACGCTGCCTCACCCACTACATTAAATTCCTCCACCGTTTCTAACATCTTTTGTAACCCATCTCGAAACATCGGGTGATCTTCCACAATTAAAATTCGCATCCTTCTTCAGTTCCCCTCCATCCACAATGGCAATCTGACTTTGACCGTCGTTCCGATATCATCCACTTTTTTAATAAAAAATTCGCCGCCAACTTCTTCCGCACGCTCTCTCATCGAATGTAACCCTATCCCGCTTTTTCGGTTCTCAGGTAGTCCAATTCCATCGTCTTCTATGAAAATGGTTAAATGTGTATCATCTGTTTCTAGTATTATTTTACAAATGGATCCCTTTGAGTGCTTAACGGCATTCGTAATTGCTTCCTGAGCAATTCGGTAAGCCGCGACTTCAATCGCCGCATGAAGCTGGAAATCTATATTACCTGCCTCAATAGATACTTTTACCTTGCTGTCTTCAAATTGTCTGCTTAGTTCATCCATTGCAAAAATAAACCCTAATTCATCTAAAGCAGGCGGCCGCAAGTTATAGACCAATTGACGAATATTTCCGATAGCAGTCCGGAGGTTATCTTGTAATTCAAGTAATCTATTTTTCACCGTTTGATCCACTTCATTTTGAAAAATTAAGGTATCCATTTTTAGTGAGATACTCGCTAGACTTGCCCCAAGCCCATCATGCAAATCCCTTCGCATCCTTTGGCGTTCCTCTTCTCTTAAACTTACTAGCTTAATGCGTGAATGTTGCAGCTCCCTTGTAATTCGGACAGTCTGCACAGCCAACGTTACCTGCCTGAATAAATCGTTTAGCATATAGACTTTCTCTGGAGGAAGGGTCTCCTGTAATGAGCGAGCTCCAACAATGAGCGTGCCAATACATTCCTGTTGGATTGTTAGTGGAAATTCTGACTTCATTTGAATCTCTTGGCCGAACGAAGCGACACGTTGAAACTGCCCCTCCATTTTTATATCAATGGCAGCAAAGGGAAGTTTGAGTGCTTTTGCCACTTCCTCCACAATCGTAGGCAGTACTGAAGAATTCGACATCGTTAACTCTAAGCGTTTGGTTAGCGAGGATAAGATTTTATACGGGTCATCACGATCCCCGTATACTAAACGATTGACTGATTGTTGTACTTTTTCCCGTAAAGGCTGAAAAATTACGGCCACAATCCCGGTTGCTAAAAGAGAAATAAAGATGTTATTTTGATAATTAAATAGAAGCCCTAGTGACCCGATAATCAGCACATACACACCCATAACGACTATCGTGACGAAGGAATAGACAATGGTCCGGCTAAATAACGTGGATAAATGGCGTTGCCTCTGCTCTAGTATGGCAATTCCAATTGAAAAAGGCATGCACAAAAGGGCCAAGTAATAGACAAACCACATACACAGTTTTACAAGTCCATCTTCGCTATAACTGGTTGATAAAAGAAGCGCCAACACAGAAAGGATAAATCCACTCATACTAACCGCGAACCAACGAATTTGCCTTTTCAATTGCTTCGTTTCGGCATGCCGATAGCGATATATTTGCGAAAAAATAACAAGGAGATGCAGGGCAATCCATGTACCAGTTCGAGTTAACGTAGGCCAAGATAATGGATCCATGATCGATCCAGGAAAAAAATAAGTGCCAATATTCCCTCCTAATCCGATAAATGCAGGGACCCACAGCCATCTCGGTCGAAACCTTCCATCAGGGAACAGAAAGAAAAAGAATAAATATATTTCTCCTACAAAGCTCTCCACTTTAAAAAGGCTTTGCAAATGTGGTGCCTGTAGAATTAGCGGATTGCTAACGCTCATTATCGTTCCAGTCGCAATTAGCATAATCGACGTGTAGAGACAAATTCGATCCCTCATACCATAGACATAAAGAAGACAGCCTGCCGTAAAAAAGGACAGGAATTGGATAAGTAAAAGCACAACAAGTATTCCACTGTAAAAGGACATCGAAATTCCATAAGCTTGTAAACTTTCGGTTTCCCCAGAGGAAAGCAGGAACAGATCTGTACAACTTTTACCTTCGCACCCCTTTAGCAGCCAATCATAGACCTGCGTCTCAGAATAGAGAAAAAGAGATACCGAAATAACCGTTATATACCACCAGGCCCCATGTGAAAACAAATGAAATAACCACTGAAATTTTCTCCCCATATACCTTCCTCATTATCAATGACTTGGTCTAACCAGCTATTTTCTATATTATTTCAACCGTAAGCCTGAAAGACCTTCGGCACTAAAAAAAGAAAGGGTGTCAGGCACCGCAAAAGGACAAATGTCCACGAGCGGTGCCTGACACCATTGTTTATTTAACCCGGCAGTTTTTGCAAACTTTGATGGTTTGGTTTGTTTCTGTTGTATGCGGATATAGTAACTTAATTCTTGTCCTTTCACACAGCGGGCAGGTCCCCCGTCCATTTGAAGGCAGGTAGCTGATTGTTTTCCCTCGGTTTCTCTTTGCCATTTCCATCCATCCCTATCTAGATAAAATCTCGTTTCTTTATCTAATGATGGACTGGCACAAATATTGTTAGGCAAATAATTGTTTTTAGAAAAAAGGCTGTTCCATCGTTATTAATTTCTATATAGGGTTGCAGATTCCATTTTCCGTTGTTAATTGGTCATAATTCAAAACCGAATCAATACTGAGCAGCCTTCGTGTTGTCCTCCCAGTACGGACAAATGAAGTGTTTGTCCACGGACGGTGCCTGACACCCTAAGGTGTCACACCCATGCATTTTTGCTCACCTATCTACATACATTTCAATAAAGATCAAATACTTTCAACGGCTGCACGACAATAAATCACTTTCCATAAGATAGGAGTAAGAGTCGAGACTAAATTTTTTTAGTTGGAAAGGAAAGATGTGGTGCTTCAAGATGAAAAAAAACGGGGCTTATCACGATTTGTTTCAAAATCTTCAGGAGAATGGGCTGTCGTTCGAACAAGTCTTTGAACGGATTGTAACATTCATGAAGTTAGACCCAAGTGGGAACTACCGACTAATGGTTGGCACAGATTCTCAAGTCCATAGATCCACAACTGTTTTTATCACAGGAATTGTGATTCAAAATAAGGGAAATGGAGTATGGGCGTGCATAAGGAAGGTCATTATTCCAAGAAAAATGACTCACTTACATGAACGGATTTCCCTTGAATTGTCGTTAACTGAGGAAATTGTTTCGATGTTCAACGAAGAAAGGAAAAATGAGTTGATCAACCTTGTCCTCCCCTATATTTATAAAGGCGCAACCTTCACAATGGAGGGGCACATTGATATTGGTGCTGGGAAACGAAACAAGACGAGTGAGTTTGTAAAAGAAATGGTAACGAGAATCGAATCGATGGGGGTTGAACCGAAAATCAAACCAAATGCCTTCGTTGCTTCCAGTTATGCAAATCGTTATACCAAATAAAAGTGTCAGGCACCACGAAAAGGCAATTGTCGCTTTTGTGGTGCCTGACACTCTTTTTTCATTCTTATTACAGACATTCCAGTTCAACTTTTACAGTGGTGCCTTTCCCAGGTTGACTGTCGATTTTCATAGTACCATTATGTTCCTGGATGATTTTGTTGCTGACGGTTAGGCCAAGTCCGATTCCTTTATCCTTGGTTGTATAGAAGGGAGTTCCCAAATATCGCATAAGTTCGCCGTCAATGCCCATCCCTTCATCCGAAAAGCTAATCTGCACTCGTTTGCCTTCTATCCTTTGCACATGAATATTCACATTTCCACCAAACGGCATCGATTCAATTGCATTTTTTAAAAAATTTACAAAAACCTGTTTCAACTGATTGGGATTACAAAGCAAATCAATATTATCCTTTTGATAATGGCTGATTATTTGAACATTATGTAATAAAGCTTGTGGATGAAGTATATTAACCGTGCTTTCTAAGATTGAATTTAGATTTTCTTGATCAAATTGAATGGCTTGAGGTTTCGCCAACGACATAAATTCATTCACAATCATATCAATACGATCTAATTCGTTCATGATGATTGATAAATAATTACTTTGTTTTTCTTGGTTCCTAGTATCTTTCAAAAGCTTTGAAAACCCTTTCAACGAAGTCAACGGGTTTCGTATTTCATGAGCAACTCCAGCAGCCAATTGACCAATAATCGAAAGCCGGTCCAAATTTCGGAGGGCATCATCATTTTTTACTCGGTCTGTTATATCCCTTCCAACTGTCACATAGGAATCAATTTTTCCTTGTTCATTAAAAATAGGAGAAATAGTGGTCTCCGAGTATATTACTTCCTTATCACCTTTTTGTATCTTTGTTTGCAGTAGTTGTGGTTCCTTTGTTTCTATTAACCTTTGATAAACTCTTTCAAAATGTTCTATTTCCTCTGGCATGATAAGATCGTATACGGTTTTACCTATTAACTGGTCAGGAGTATATCCAATTCCGTTTTCATGAGAAGGAGATGCATAGACAATCTTTTTATCTCTCGAATAGACCTTAATCATATCCGATGTATTTTCAGTTATAAGCTTGTACAGTTCACGTGTCTTTTTTAATTCTCTTTCAATATTAATATGCTCTGTTATATCGCGAAAGATTGCAATAACAGCAATAATTTCCCCACATGAATTTCGAAAGGGAGAATAGGAAACAGCAATATCAAGTATGCTTCCGTCTTTATGGTATCTTTGGGTAACCATATCAGGATATGCTTCACCACTTTTGACTGATTCAATAATATCATGCACAATGTCAGGATTAGAAAATTCTTCAACTCTTTTTCCGATGACATCGTCCTCTGTATATCCAAATATCTTCGTATACACATGGTTCACTCGAATAAACCGATTCTCCATATCGACCATACAAATCGCATCTGCGGTACAGTCAAGAAATAAGTCAATTAAATCATCTGGATTATAAACCACAGATTCATTCTCTTTCGTAAAAATCGGGAAACTCTTCGACATAGAGATCTCTCCAAACACATCAATTATACTCTTAATCTCCATTTTACAGAGTTTTACGATAAAGAAAAGAAGAATTTCACAAAATGGTGTCAGGCACCACAGAAAGACACTCACCTGAATATGTCTACTCCACAAGGACACATTCAAACTTCCTTCCGCTTGACTAGTAAAATCACAATTAGGCTCGGAAACAATTTACATTAGGTATGGGGGAGCTTCCAAACTAGCTCTACTATAGAAATCACTTATTAAAAAATCCTCACTCATATTGGACTTCCATTACCTCATAAATTGGGTATTAGGAGGTGATGGAAGTGAAAAAATGGCTATTGACCATTCTCTTACCATTTATGATTTTATTGTCCGGATGCTCCAGTGATCCTGTGCAAGATGATTTACTTAATTATGTAAATAAAGAAATGAAGGAAGCAGGGAAATTAGAAAGGGCTGCCGTTTCAGCCTATGAAGGGGTCTCAGGTAAAAACTATCAGGATGACCAAACGATGTATGATGCCTTGATTAATGATGTTATTCCAAATTACAATGAATTTATTAAGGAGCTAGAATCTGTAAAAATAGAAACTGATGAGGTAAGAGAAATTCACGAAATATATATTGAAGGGGCGGATATACAGTTTAATGCCTTTGCATTGATTAAACAGGCGTTAGAAGAACAGGACGCCAATTTGATCCAAAAGGCCAATGAGATGTTGGCTGACGCGCGCAAACATATTAGTGATTATCAAACTAAATTGGATAAATTAGCAAAGGAACACGATGTGGATATTGAAAAATAACATTGTCTCCAGACATAAGCTGTAATAAAAATCGAGTCAGTCCTCCAGCTTTAAACATTGGAGGACTGACATTTCTTTAGCATTCCCCATCAAACGGATGGCGTTTGCTCTCTATACTCTAGTTTTTCGCATTGGACGGAATTCAAAGTAGGTCAGCATGCGCCACACCCATTCCAATGGGCCGAAGCTGAAGAACCGCATCCAAACCGTACTGAACATAAGCTGGATGACAAAAATCGCCACACACAGGTTAAGAGATTGTACATACGTCAATTGATTAAATAAATCGAAAACTTTTCCAGCGAGCAGGATTAGAGCTGTTTGCGAAACATAATTTGTCAACGCCATCCGTCCGTAGCTCTTTAAAGGGGACAGAACCTGCCGGACAACAGGAAAATACAGAAGCAAAATCATCAGCCCGATATAAAAAGCAGAGACAATTGGACCAATCGTGATTCCAATCCGTAAGAATTGCTGCGTTTCTATGGACTCACCACCTGATCCAAATGCAAACGGGGCATGCTGATATTGATAAATAAGACCTGCCACACTTAAAACAAACATCCCCCCTGTGAAAACAGCTGTCACTTTCCATTGATCTGATATTCGTTCAAATAGCCGGTACTGCCCGGCGGCGATTCCTAACAACATCAATGGAACCACCATAAACATTTTCTGAGCATACAAACCTAGGACGAGCAACATGACCATTCCAAAAACAAGATTTACAACCTTGTTCGCTTTATAAAAAGGTAAAATAATCAGACCGCAAACAGCGTAAACCGTTAATGCTTCCCCTGGTTGAAATTGCACATGCACTAACCCAAAGAAAAACAACACGAGGATTCGCCGCAAAAACAAAACATAGCCATTTTTCCCCTTCGCATTTGCCCTGGAGATAAATATATAAAACCCCACACCAAACAAAAAGGTAAAGATCGTATAAAAGCGGCCTTCCACAAATAAATATAAAAACCTCAAGTACGATGCATCAGTTGTATGGGGAATTGGTAACTTAACCGACAATAATGGAATGATGTTAACCAGGATAATCCCCATTAGTGCAAATCCCCGTAAATAATCAAGAACATCGATCCGTGTGGATATCTCCTTCGCATTCATCCTTATCAACTCCACTATCATTATAACCGTTAACAAGATATTCAACTATTTTGCCAATCTAAAAAGGCTGACAGCATGCTTCCTGTCAGCCTTTAATATTTTTAGCTTTGCCACAATCGTTCTATCCTTATATCATTGTTCTTCAATTTTAAAAGAAACACATCTGGATTACTAAGATTTCTCCAGTGCTCAAAGCCAAAATCTGGTAGATAATTTTTTAAAAGTAACGACATTATATTCCCATGGGTACAGTAGATGAAAATCAGATAAATATCCAACTACAGTGCCATTTTGGGTTTATTATCCAATAATGTCAATTTATTTAAGCATAAGTTCTAATAATGTACACAGCCGATTATTGGAGACAAAGGCCCAGAATATAATTGACCCGTACCAAACACCTCCCTTTTTCATACCTTAATAAAAAAACTGCAACTGAGATGTGTTTAAAATGGAGGTAAACAGAACTATGTTGGAGGTAAGGCAATCCCAATACGGGAGAGGGGTTTTCGCGACTCGTGATATTATGAAGGATGAACTTCTAGAGGTGTCACCCGTCATTGAATTCCCTAAAGATGAGTATAAGTATTTGAAAAAAACCAAGTTAATAGACTATGTCTTCTGGTGGGGAACAAATTATGATGACTGTGCATTAGCATTAGGAGTCGGGTCACTATTCAATCATTCCAGCACACCTAATGCCATTTTTAAAAGAAAATTTAAAAAAGGGACAATCAAATTTTATGCCTATACCGACATTAAGGCAGGCGAGGAAATTAAGATAAATTACAATGGAGACCCTGATGACAAGACACCACTATGGTTTGAGGAAGATTAAGGTACATTGATAATAAATTGAGCTCAGTCGTAAGACTGGGCAAATCTATTATATCTGTATTTTGAAAATATTATTTAATAATTTAATAAATGTCTCCTGGGTAAGATCCTTTGCCAACTCCTTATCGCCAATCATCCGGTAAAGAAAGCTGTATACCGGCTAATAATGCATACCGCCTCACCAATATTTCCTGACTCGACCTGCTCCCCCTCTTTATATCAGCAATCAATTCTAAGTCAGTCATCTACACACCTCCACTAGCTAACGAGATAAAAGAAAAAAGAGAGCACGTTTGCCCTCTTTATTTCACTATAGTCAGTTTTTGGCCAATATAAAGAGGTTGATTGGGATCGAGGTTGTTGGCTTTGACGATGGAGTCAATCGTTACACCATTCTTTTGGGCAATCTTCCAGAGGGAATCGCCAGCAATTACGGTGTAAACAAAAGTTGATACCGTTGGAAGGGTTATAGTAAATTTTGCTACATACCCAGAATCCAAAGTAACGCTGTCTTTCTTGTATTCAATTGAATACCAGTCTCCGATTGCGGAATAAATTTTTATATCTGTATTCATCGGGAGCACGATCTTTGTATCATACTGAGTTCCAGGATAGGATCTAACATTGACGTTTGTCCTCGTCTTAGCACTTTCGATTGCTTGAATTTCCTGATTGGATGGAACTTTGATTAACGGCTTGGAGACATATCCTTTCAGAACTGCGCTGATAATCCTGTACTCAATCTGATACCAATCACCCGTTTCTCCTGTTATGACTACTTCTGAACCAGCTGGGATTGTTCTTAGTATCGTACTTTGTGTGGTTGCAGCCGAGCGCAAGTTGGCATTTTTTATAGTTAGTCCGAATCCTTCTGTTATCTGAATTATTTTGTCACGTACTGCATACTCATTCTTATTTCCAGCAAGATCTGTGAGTTTTACAATTGGATAGTAATTTCCACGGATGACATTAAAGCCACGGCTATTTTTTCCATCCCAATAAAAATTGGAAGTACCCTTCAAATGGCGTCCCCAACCGATGGTCTGAACTACCTGGCCGCTTTCATCAACAATGGTTACATCCATATCCGCCGTTTCACTTATTGTAACCGGAATCTTGATTTGATTCTTTCCATCCTGCATAGAAAGCTGGCTGACTGCTGGCAAATCGATCGTTGCCGTTGGCTTTTCTGTATCTAACTGGCTTGGTTTGGGCACGGCGTACGTATAGAGAAATTGATTCGTCTCGGTTACAAAAATTGTGTCTTTGATGACACCGATTGGGCGTAGACCAGATGCGCCTGTAGTAGGTGTAAGCTGAAGAGTTGAATAAATAAGTTGCCCAGTTGCTGAATTAAAGAATTTTATCTTGTTGTAATTTCCCAAAATAATTCTGTCTGAGGCTACGACCATACCGCTTGACCCTCTAATGGTCTGTAGTCCCCCGGCAACGAACTGCTCTGCGTACATGGTCTTCCATTTTTGTACTCCAGTATTTTTATCAATCGCCATGATATTGATCTCATCCAGGACAATTAAAGAATCATCCGTTACAGACAGAGGCTGTGTAAACATACCCGTTGGACTAAACCTCCATAATGTTCTTCCGGTTGCTGCATCCAATGCCCAAATGGTTCTAGTTGTTTTTTTCGTTTCGAAGTAAAGCTTCTCTTCTTTATAGACAGGAGCTCCGTAAATAGGCAAACTTGAATCAAGATCAAATGTCCAGAGAACAGTGCCGGAAGAGGAATCGAATGCATACATTTTGGATGTCATTTGCACTGGATTCCGTATATTTGCATACAGTCTATTTCCTCCAGCAGCAAAAACTCCTTCGATTTGCTCTTGGAATTTAAGGGGATAACTCCATTTCTTTTGACCCGTTTTTATATCTACTGTACCAATCGCATCCAGACCCTCGGTGGTTCTGGTGTAATAAAATAATGTATTTTGGTCAAGTAAAAGACGATTCGCAAAGCTATCAACGGTCCAAAGTGTCAGTGGAGAGGTTCCGTTATCCTGAATCGCATAAAGTCTATTCATGGTCGAAGCGTATACCACTCCGTCTCTTGCTATCAAATCGAGAAATGCATCCTGGTTTTCTGTTGAAAAATTCCATCTCTCTTTATAGGTGTCTAAATCGGATGCAGAAAGAATTTTTTTCCCAATTCGTTCCACAGAATACAGCTGATTCAGATTCACACTAAACAAGGAAGATGCATTATTAAATGGATCTTTCTTTAATGATAATAACGTCAAATCTACTGACATTGTAGCAGTTGAGTAATTGGTATTTCCCTGGTCAGCTAAGTGCATTTCCCAGTTTTGGTCATTAGCCCGTAAGCTACGATTCGTTACCAGCGCCGTTAATTCTGTTATCCTTTGCCTTAATTGTTCGTTTTGAGCCTTTAATAGATGATAATCACTTGTGACTCTAAAAACCTTATGTTTTTCATCCCAACTAACCTTTGCTCCTATCCTGCTTAACTCCGATATCGGCACATAAGTATTGTAGGGGTTATTTCTATAGTAATGATTGAAATACATCATATTTGAACATCACACCTCCATTTTCGTGCACTAATCATTTTATGCACATATACCTACGTGGTGATGTTCATTATAGTGCATGAAAATTAGAAAATCTGAAATAATGTTCGTTGGGTACTCACGTGTGATTTTTACAATTTTCCCCTTCATTTATATCCCACTTTCTTAAAGTGTCTATACAACATATTTATTTTAATTGTCCTTCAGGCTAATTTCACTTCTATTAAAAGAAATTTAAGGGGATAGGACTAAATCCGTTATTGATTTGGGCTTTAAATGAAAAGTTATACTTGAGTATCATGAATAATGGAGAGAAATCAGTAAAAAACGAGGAAGTATTAACAGTACTAAACATCTAAGTGACGGACTTGCTGTAGCAAAAAGGACTAACTAGTAAATTAGACAAAAAGAAGATCGCAGCCAACAGGACAGTTATGATTGTGGTACCTTGAAGCTGACCTGCAACCAAATAATTAAAAGATTTTAGACCTCGGGGACAGAACCGAGGTCTTTTTTATGAATCCAAAAATTTTTTTTATTGTGCAGCCATCTTAGAATATTTTTTAATGTAAATTCCCATACCTAACTAATGAAATATATTTATATCCGATATCTCCAAATTTGAAAATATGCCTGTTATTTTAATCAAACTTCCACTTTCATAAACTGTTCGACCTCATCGATACTAGGGTAAGAGACCTGTGTACCACGTTTTGTGACGCTTAATCCTGCAAAAGCGGTAGCCATTTTTATCGCATGGAGAATGTCGCCATTCTGCACGAAATAGTGGGCAAAGCAGCCGATAAAAGCATCTCCCGCTCCGGTTGTGTCAATAGCGGCTACCTTATGTGAGTCAACGATATGCACTTCTCCTTTGGTCACCCACATAACTCCGCGGCTGCCCATGGTAACAATCACGTCTTTAACTCCTCTAGCAATTAACGTGCTGGCAGCAGCCTTTATTTGCTCTTCCGTTTCAACCGGCATGCCTGTCAGGATTTCCAGTTCGCTTTCATTTGGAATGAAAAAGTCACATTTGCACACATAGCTGAAGTCCAGATCCTTTGAGGCCGGAGCAGGATTCAAAATGACTGGAATTCCATGCTCATTACCAAATTCAATTGCCCGGTAAATGGTCTCAAGCTGAATTTCAAGCTGGAGGATAATCAGAGAACATTTCTTCAGCTTCTCTGCCGCCCGGTCCACATCCTCTGGTAAAAGATGCTGATTTGCCCCCTTAATGATGAGGATACGGTTTTTGGATTCTGAATCCACAAAAATCGGTGCAACACCACTTGAGGTAGCTGGAACTTTATTGGTAAACTCCGTATCAATTCCATATTTTTCAAGGTTTTTAATCGTGTTGTCTGCAAAGAGATCATCGCCAACCTTCGTTATCATCATTACCTTAGAGCCCATTTTTGCCGCCGCAACTGCCTGGTTTGCTCCTTTGCCGCCGCAGCCAATTTTAAAGTCTGGTGCCTCGAGGGTTTCCCCTTCTTTTGGCATTTTATCAATATATGAAATAAGATCCACCATGTTGGATCCGATTACTGCGATATCCATGTATAAACCTCCTTATTTTTTCCCTGTTACTACTGTAAAAGATCGTTCTTCCCCAGCATCCAGCTTCAATAAAGTACCGGATCTTTCTGCAGCCAGGAATCCTTCTGGCCTGCATGTCGCAGGCAGCACGAAAGCTCCAACCTGCTGATCAGGGTTGTGTAAAATCCAACGTGTTGCGTAATTCAACTCCGCAGTCGAAAATCTGGTAAAAAAGACTATTCCATCTGGCAGAACCATTTCAAAATCTGCCTCTTCCTGATATTGATCCAGCCTATCCGCGAAAAATACAATCTCCGGATCATACATCTCAGGCTTGTTTAAAGCTGTAATCTTTTCTTCCCCACTAAGAAGCTTCTTATTGTATTCCATCCAGCGCCCGGTCGGTTTTACATGTCCCGGTATCGACTCCCTTAGTTTAAAAGCACTGTCAGGAATATTCTGCTTCATAACCGCATTTTCGTTATAGGCATAGTTTGTGTGACACATATATTGAAGCGGCATCTCTGTTCCAGACAGATTTTTAACATTCATGGTGATTTCAATAAATGTTTCTCTATTGAACATTTTTACCGTTGGCCGTGCCAAGTAATGGTGGCCAAATCCCTTAACATACTCTGCCTCGCCACAGATTTTAATGCCTTCGTCGTTAATCTCAAGCCAGGCTCTATCCATTTCGGCACACGGCATTTCGCCATGCAGTTCATGGTCGTCCTCTGGTTCAGGGCAGCCGTTGCGGATCAATCCTGAGTGAAAAGCAAAGCAGCCATATGTATCTATGATACTTCCTGCCTTTTTCGGCTGAGAGAACATGTTTTTCATTTTCATTTCAGTGCCATTAAACTCTAAATCCCAGATCATTTGGCCCATATAAGGAAGAACAACCATCCTGCCCTGCGAATTTTTCAACTCAATAGCTTCCACACCTGAAGGATAACGGAATAGACTTGCTGTCATTTCTTCATTACGAAAAATTATCTTGCTATTTTCTGTAAAATAATCACGTTGTAATTCAATGATTCCTGGTGCCATTTCCATTCATCTCCTATTTTAACAATGGGGGGGCAGCCGAAACGAAACCCGGCCACCCTTGTGTATCAGGTATTCTTACTGAGCCATCTTTAATGGTTCCGCCGCTTTCTTTACTGCCGTATTCCGCTTCATTTCTCCGAAGAAATAGAAACCTACATAGATAAAGCAACCCATAGGAACAAGGAATGAAAGCTGCATTGAACCAAGCAGGTCGGATACATATCCCTGTGCTGCAGGTATCACTGCTGCGCCAACAATAGACATGACAAGAATCGCACCTGCCAGAGCTGTATATTTCTTCTCTTTAACGACTCCTAGTGTTTCCGCATAGATCGTTGGCCAGCACGGTCCAAACAGCATGCTTACGCCAACCGCCGCATATACCGCTGTAATATTCGGTACAAATGCCACATAGGCAAGCAATGCTGCACCGATGATTGAATAAATTACCAATACCCTTGAAGGCATGAACCGAGTCATGAGGAAGTTCGCAATGAACTTTCCGACAAAGAAGGCAATGAAACTGAACACCATGAAGTTCGAAGCGACACGCTCATTGATGTCAGGATTGAGTTCAAGTGCTAGACGAATAGTAAACGACCATACCGTAACTTGCATACCAACGTATAAAAATTGGGCAGCAATCCCTTTACGGAAGCTTTTATTCCCTCCTAAATATTTCAGGGTTTGCAGTAAACTAGGCGATTTTTCAGATGCCTTTGATTTTTCCGAAACTGGTTTGCAAGCAGGGAATTTAGTAATTACAAATAATACCAATATCCCAATTAGAACAAAAATAATATATTTATATGGTTCAAGTGTATGTTGAAGCATCTGTAGTCCGAAAGCATGCGCTTCTTCAGGGGACATCTTGGACATCTTCTCCTCAAGACTTGCCCCTTCTTGGAAAACAAGGTATTTTCCGAGCAGGATTCCTGAAATGGCTCCAAGTGGATAAAACGTCTGACTGATATTCAAGCGCAGCGTTGCAAACTGTCGCGGACCAATCATGGAACTATATGTGTTAGCTGCTGTTTCAAGGAAACCAAGCCCAATGGCTATGGAGAATATAGCGAATAGGAACATCGTATATGTTGCCATCTCCGAAGCCGGATAAAACAATGTGCATCCCGCAATATAGAATAGCAATCCTGCAATAATCCCAATCTTATAGTTCGTCTTTTTAATAACCATGGAAGCTGGTATCGCTACAAGAAAGTATCCACCGTAAAATGCACTTTGCACTAAAGCGCTTGCAAAATCACTTAATTCAAACACATGTTTAAACTGTGTGATGAGGATATCATTCAGGCTTGCCGCAACCGCCCATAATGGGAACAGCATTGACAATAAGATAAACTGAAAAATGGGCGTTCGGTTTAAATATCCATCGGGGAGCTGAATCAGGTTTTTGCTTGTCATAGTCATTTCTCCTTATAAATAAATTTAATAAAAAACAAAAATGTAAACGTTTAGATTTATTTATAAAAAAAGACAACTTAGCTAGTTCTATAAATAAAGGAATTTATCAATTTAATGTAAACGTTTAGATTTCGTTTCTGAATCTAGATTATCACCATTCTCTAAAAGTGGCAAGAGTTATTTTGAAGCGTTTTCAAAAATAAATGCAACCTCTTAACAGATGAAAAGCCATAGATAAAACCGCGCATGATTATGTTGATCAAACATAATTCTACAAGGTCTTTCTTATGGCTTTTCCTACTTCCTTACAAGCCGGCAGGACTGTCTTATAATCAGTTCTGGTGGCAGCGAATATTGACGCTTTGGAAGATCATTCTTAAAGTGGATCCTTTCATGCAAGAATGTAAACGCAATTTCACCAACCGCATTCATCGGTCTTGCCACGACGGATAGCTTTGGATTCAGGAATGTCGCAATATCCACATCATCAAAACCAATGAACGACACTTCATCGCCAAGCTTCCAGTTCAACTCATCCAATGCCTTCATACAGCCAATGGTCATCAAGTTATTCGATGAAAAAATCGCTGTTGGTCTTTCATCCAGCTCATTCAGCTGCCTCGTTGCCAGATATCCACTATGCTCCCCAAAATCCCCTTGGACCACAAGCCTTTCATCAAGAGGAATATTATAGTCCTTCAGTGCGTTTTTATAGCCAAGGAACCGTTCAGACCCCGGCGTCGTATTTTGTGGACCGCAAATGATCGCTATTTGCCGGTGTCCCTGAAGAATCAGGTGCTGGACTGCCTGATACGAGCCCTTTACATTATCCACTAGGACAGTATCTACCTCGAAGCTCCTAATACTGCGGTCAACTGCCACTATTGGTATATTCTGTTCCTGAAGCAGCTTAAGATGTTCACCATTTTCATTGGCAGTTGTGATAATGACCCCATCCACGCCGCGTTCAATGAAATTCTTTACAATTTTCTCTTCAATAATCGGGGACTCGTTCGTACTGCTCAGAATCGTGAAATAATCCATTTCACGGGCTTTCTGCTCAATCCCGGCCATCACGAGGGGAAAGAAAGGGTTTTTTATGTCTGGCACAATGACACCAATCGTGTTGGTTTCTTTTCGTTTCATTGTTCTGGCAGCAGCATTGCGAATATACCCCAGGTCCCTGATAGCCTTAAGAATCCTCTCCTCCGTTACCTTCCTAACACCACCCTGGTTGTTGATCACCCTCGACACCGTTGCGATTGAAACATCCGCAAGTCTCGCTACATCTTGGATATTTGGTTTTGAATCCATTTCTGCATTACTCCTATATTATTTAACGTTTAGATGTAAACTTAAAGTAGGGTACATGACTCAAAGTAAATATAAACGTTTAGATTATTGTTTCTGAAATCAAACTATCACCGTTTCTATTAAATAGCAAGAATAATTGATAGGCATCTAAATATTTAATATTTCCCTAATCTCCTGTTCTGTTATTCTTGAAGTTGCTTGGTCTCCTGGTTGCACGACTGTTTCGATGAGTTCTTTTTTGTTTTGTTGGAGCTCATATATTTTTTCTTCGATCGTTCCCTGTGTGATTAATCTGATGACTTGAACAACATTTTTTTGGCCAATTCGGTGGGCCCTTCCCGCTGCTTGCTCCTCAACAGCAGGATTCCACCAAAGATCATACAAGATCACCGTATCCGCTCCTGTTAAGTTGAGTCCTGTATTTCCTGCTTTTAAAGAAATGAGGAAAATATCAGCCCCTCCTTGATTAAACCGATCAACCATTCTGATCCGTTCTTTAGGTGATGTTTGACCGTCCAAATAGAAGAAATTTAAACCAGAACTCGATAACTGTTCACGTATAATCGAAAGCATACTCGTAAATTGTGAAAAGATTAGCAGTCGTCTACCGTTCTCTATGGCATTACTGACTATCTCCATTAGTTGTTGAAGCTTACCTGAATCGCCTTTATAATTTTCCAAAAACAAGGAAGGATGGCAGCATAATTGACGGAGTCTAGTCAAACCAGCCAAGATTTTAATACGGCTTTTTTGAAAGCCTTCCCCTTGAAGCGATTCTTTTGTTTCCTTTTGGATTCTTTCAAGATAAGCGAGGTATAGCTCTTTTTGTTGCTTTGTAAGCTCAGAATAGTTGACCGTTTCAATTTTGTCAGGTAATTCTTTTAATACATCCTTCTTAACTCTTCGCAATAAAAACGGGCGAATCATTTTTGCTACCTTAGCTGGTTCAAGCTGGCGAAACGCCTTCTGATTTGGAAAGAAGTCTGGCATAATCGTTTGAAAAATGGACCAAAGCTCATCAATTGAATTTTCTATCGGTGTCCCGCTAAGTGCAAAACATGTTTCTGCTTGAATATCCCTTACCGCCTTCGCCGTTTTGGTTGCATAATTTTTAATCGACTGTGCTTCATCTAATATTAGCGTACTAAATTCATGCTGTGCATAAGAATCAATATCCTGCCTTAAGGTTGGATAAGATGTAATCCAAACATCAGGCAACAAATCACTTTGCAGCCGTTCCATCCGCTCTTGCGGTGTTCCAATTATCACATCAGTTGATAATGATGGGGCAAATTTTTGAAATTCATTTTTCCAGTTATAGACGAGTGATGCTGGTGCAACAATCAACGCTGGTTTTGCGTTTTTGTTCCCATTTCTTTCTGATAAGATAAAGGCAATACTTTGCACTGTCTTCCCAAGGCCCATATCGTCTGCAAGCATGCCGCCAAGACGGTAGTAGCTAAGCGTTTTAAACCATTGGAAGCCAAAGTTTTGATAGTCTCTTAATTTAGCCTGCAGCAAATCAGGCAGCTCAAATTCCAACTCTTCAGGGTTTTTCAAACGGTTTAATAACCGACGAAATTGCTTTCCGTACTTGGCTTTGCTGCCGTTTTCCTTATCAACCAATTCATCCAGCTGCATTCCTCTGTATATTGGAAGCTGAATCGTGTCTTTTTCCCATTGTGATGGTTTAATCTTTAACTCTTGAAACATGTTTTGAATCGTTTGAAATTCTTCTGATTCCAATGAGACGAACGCACCACTTGGCAGCAGATAATATTTTTTCTTCTCAACAACAGATTGTAGAATATTCCTAATCTCCTTCTGCTCAATCCCTGCCATATTAAAGCTCACCTCCAGCCAATTACCTGAAGAATCGACATCGATATTGGTAACTGGGGCATGCTTGTCTGGTAATACAAATGACCTAACAGCACTTGTCAAGAAAATTTCTATTTTGTCTTCAAGCCGCGGTAAAATTTCATATAAAAACTCGAATATCTCATCTTCACCTTCAACATAAAGAAGTTTTCCATTGAATCTTAGAGAAGTAGATTCGAGCACTTCCATGATTGCCTGTTCCTTTTCGGCATCCCTCATTAAAATAGGACCGCTCTTTTCAGGAGTCGTTTGCTCAAACGGATTTATCTTATTTTCACCGTAATGGAATTCCAGTGAAGCATGGAGAAGATCGTCCATTCGGTCAACATAAATCCTTGCCTCCAGGGGAAATTTTACGATTTTGCTTGAGACGTTTTCCGTAATCTCCAATTGACCAATCTTATCAATTCTCGGTACCACCTGGGAGATAAACGGTTCAATTTGATCATTAGCGATTGGCAGTATAGGATTATTTGACTGATCAATTAGTTTTTTCAGTTCCTTGATGAGTAGCTGCTGTTCAACAGAAATCTTATAAAAGCGATGATCTGCTATGATATATCCATATAAATCTAAGTAGTTGAAAGTAGCTAGTGAAGTCAAGTCTAATTGAAACTCATCTGCTTTTCCTTTATCTAATTGAATCGTAAAAGGCAATTCAGATTGATAGATTTTAATCTGATTAAAAGCTTCCCTACCATTTTCAAAGTGAACCTCTCTGTTTTCAAGCTTTTTAAGAAGCTCATCCGCAACCATCGGGGGAATATTAAGCGCCCGTTCATCTGACGAACCATAGCTTCTATTAAAAGGAGTTTGGAATTCCTGGTATATCTCCTCATACTTAATGGCATCCTGCAAAAGATTAATAATCTCCTGATCGTTCGATGTAAACTCTTGTTCTGTCGGATTATAGGTAAAGCTTTTTGTTAACGGGTACTGCACCTGAATATTTATAGCCTTAAGATAATCCTTTATTTTCTTTACAACATAGGTTCTCTTTTGGCCTACCTTCATTTCTAATGTTAGAAATTGTTTTGATGAGTAGTACGGCTTATATACTTTCATTATCCATTCTACTAGTAAAGGCCCCTTAATTCTCTCTATCTTCTGTTCCTTACTTCCTTGTAAAATACTAGAAAAGCTTTGAATAAATTGATTAGTCAGTTGCTTGACATAAGCTGCTTGTCTTTCTTCCCTTTGCCTTTCTAGTTCCAATTGTCGATTTTGAAATTCCTTCTCCTGTATTCGTTTCCTATCAAGAAAACTTTGGTTATCGTTATGAGGGTTACTAAAGATAATTTCCCCCTGGGTATTGGCGTGAATTTTTAGCATAACTGCAGCAATATGTTTACATGGGTCCCAGTATTTATCATAGGCAGGACAATTGCAATCTGTGGAAATTCCGAACCCATCAGCCTCAATTGTCACTAGATAGGTTTTTGACCCTCTTACTTTTGCACCCCAGATATTTCTAACGGGATCATGATATAAATCTCTGACACGACCTTCTTGAAAGTAACCAAGCCCACGGCGGTAAACTGCATTTGTAAACATATCTTTTATATCAGCTTTTGTTAATTGCTCGAACATATACTTCCCTCCACCTAAAGCATCCAAGGAAATAGACTACTACTTTCATACTTTCCAATTATCTAATATTCTAGACTGTAATACTACAATTTTACTTATGTGAATTTTCTACAGTATTCATGGCATAACACTGGGGACAAAGGACAGGTATTGTTCGGTTCACAATAAATACAAAGAGGCAGGCATTTTTCAATGGGCTTTGGTCATCCGGTAATTACGGTTATGTTTCTATTCCATATGCCTATTTCAATTTAATATTTAAAATCAACATTATACTTTAAAAAATATGTCATGGCCCGAAGTTGTAAAATTCTGTCGAGCTTATTATAGCGAATAGCGACTTGGCACTGTTCGCCTGTGGCAATGCTTTCGAGATACTGCTGAGTCTACTTATTGTCCTTTCGAAGAACTACCTATATATAGCTTAACAAACCAAAGAGCCTTTCCAAAAATGGAAAAGGCCATTAATTTAATTGTTAAGATTAGATTTAAACAGTTTGTTGTTGCTGTTGGCGTAGTTTCCGAGCGGCTGACACCATATTTTTTAGCGATGCAATGGTTTCTTCTTCATGACGTGTTTTTAAACCACAATCTGGATTCACCCAGAACTGTTCTTTTGAAATAATTTCTAAACTATCGTTTAAAATCGCATTGATTTCTTCTAGACTTGGTACACGTGGACTATGAATATCATACACTCCTAAACCAATACCAAGTTCATATGGATTTTTTTTAAGAGATTGAATCAACTCCCCATGACTTCTAGACGTTTCGATTGAAATCACATCTGCGTCAAGGGCACGAATCGGCTCAATAAAGTCATTAAACTCGCAATAGCACATATGTGTATGGATTTGTGTTTCATTCTTCACACTAGAAGTTGCTAACTTAAAGGCATTTACACCCCATGATAAATAATCAGCCCATTTTTCTTTGCGTAATGGCAATCCTTCACGTAATGCCGGTTCATCCACTTGTATAATGGCAATGCCTGCATCTTCTAACGCTTGAATCTCTTCTCTTAGTGCTAAGGCTAGTTGGTTGGCTACTTGTTCACGTGAAATATCATCGCGGACAAAAGACCAATTTAAGATTGTGATAGGACCTGTTAACATCCCTTTCACATACTTAGACGTTAATTGCTGTGCCGCTTCTACTTCCTTCACGGTCATTGGGGCCGTCCACTCGACGTCACCATAAATAATTGGTGGTTTGACACAGCGTGAACCATAGGATACAACCCATGCTTTTTCTGTAAAGGCAAAACCTTCTAGCTTTTCTCCAAAGTACTCAACCATATCCGTCCGCTCAAATTCACCATGCACTAAAACATCCAGTCCTATTTCTTCTTGAATTTGAATCCAACGGGCTGTTTCACTTTTTAGAAACGCTGCATACTCAGCGTCTGTAATTTCCTTTTTACGCCACGCTGTACGTGTCCGTTTTACTTGATCTGACTGAGGGAAGCTGCCAATGGTGGTGGTTGGATAATCTGGTAAATCTAATGCCCTTTTCTGCAAAGGCTGACGTTCTTTAAACGTCATTGAACGAGCAAAATGCTCTTGTGTTACTTGTAATACTAGCTCTTTCACACGTGCATTTTTCCTTGCCTTATGCTGTGCTAATGCTTCAGTCGCTATCATACTTTGTGACACGCTCTTATTTCCTGTCCAAGCCTCGTCACGTACGTAAGATGCGATATGTGATAACTCAATTATTTTCTCATCGGCAAATGACAAAGCATTTGTCAGTATGGCATCCAGCTTTGTTTCTGCCTTCGTCGTCACAGGTACATGCTGTAAACTACATGAAGACTGAATCCAAGCTTCTTTTACACCGCTTAATAATAAAACAGCTTTTGTATTGAATGCTTTTTCAGCCAAATTTGCCCGCCAAATATCCCGTCCATTTACTATACCAATTCCTAATACTTTGTCTTGTGGGAAGCCGAGTTTTCGAAGTGAAGCCATATTCTCTTCGACACCATGTATGAAATCAAGACCAATCCCTGCAACAGGTAATTGAGACAGCTCTTCATACGCTGATAGTCCTTCAAAATAGGTTTGCAACATGATTTGTGCAGCCGGTACTTCTTCTGCTAATTGCTTGTAAATTTCTTGCACTAGTTTTACATCATCTGCTGTTAGTGAAAGGGTTAGTGCTGGTTCTTCCACTTGAATCCACTGTGCCCCAGCCTCTACAAGCTGTTGGAATACTTGTGCATATAGCGGTAAAAGTTTCAAAATAAACAGTGCTTTGGTTTTGGCATCGTATCCTTTCGCTAAACTAACAAAAGTAAAAGGACCGATTATTGTAGGCTTTGTAATAAGTCCTAATTCCTCTTTGGCTTCTACAAAATAATCTAAAATGTAGTTTTTGGTTAATTGTAATGACTTACCTTCATACTCAGGTACGATGTAGTGATAGTTGGTGTTAAACCACTTTGTCATCTCACAAGCCACAACATGGCTTGCCCCACGGGCCATTTCGTAATAAGTGGTTAGATCGACTTCACTACCTGTCCACTTATAACGATTTGGAATCAATCCGAACATTGCCGCATGGTCAAGCATACGGTCATAAAGGGTAAAGTCCCCAACTGTTAGTAACTCTAAGCCTAATGATTGCTGGCGCTTCAAATTATTCAAGCGAGTCGCTTTCATCTCGAAAATAAATTGCTCCTCTGATATCGCACCCTTCCAAAAAGATTCTAAACAACGTTTCCACTCCCGATTATCACCAATGTACGGGTAACCAATAGCAGTACTTACTAAATTCATTTATCATTTCTCCTTTTTTAGATTACAAATTCCCAAATACGAAAAAGCCATCTCCACAAAATGGAAATGGCTTTACAATCAAGTTAAAGTTTGCTTAAAAAACATGCATAAACATAGCTACTCATAACTCGTTTGTCGTACAAATGAATGTCACCACCTATTTCCACGTAGGTATTTGGTGTGTACTGGAAATTGGCAGGTCTCCTGGCTTATCATCATGGCTCCTCACACCTTCCCATCATTTGACAGTGGTATTTGTGATTCACTCCGATTTACAGTTGCGGGACAGCGACGGAATTACACCGTTCTTCCCTATTAAGCCAAGCCTTAGCTTGGCACCAATTCTTACACGATATGTAATTTTCACTAACTATAGCATATTAATAATATGAAGTACATAATTTTCTGAAAAGTATTCAGCATGATGAGAGTTCTCTCGCTCACCTTAGGATTCTCTGATATCACATATCATGGGTTCTATTTTGCATTCGCATCGGGTTGATGAATTCCGAATATATTGCCTTCGGTATCAATATAGTATCCTTGCCACGCCATTCCAGGCAGGGCATATTTGGCCATTGCGACCTTGCCGCCATTCTCAATAATTTTAGCTTCCGTTACATCGTAATTTTCCACTCCCATTGTACAAGCAAATGCATTCAAAGCTTGGTTTGCTTCCGGTGGAGCACTTTGCCGCTGCATCAAAGCACCATTGATCCCAGGTTCATTCTCATCGCCAGTCACTGCTCCAAAGTATGGCATTCCTGCATACTCACTCCAATCTTGAAATGACCATCCGAATACCTCTCCATAAAACTTCTTTGCCCGTTCCATGTCATTGACATGAATTTCGAAATGAACTAATCTTCCCATGATTGCCTCCTAATTAAAAGTAATTATATTCCATTCTAGCAAGTTAGTACTTATGTATATCTTGAAGTTAAGATGCTTCATCTTATGTTAGCAAAACTAAGGGTGAAGCCATCTTTTCAATTTGAGCCAAAGCTTAATATATTTCCTCTTTATTATAGGATAATTGTTGAAATATATTCAATTTTTATAAAAATGAAATAATTTTACTTATTAGTTCCTGTTTGATATTCTGGCCATTTATTGAGAGAGGATTTTGGTAATAAACTTCCGGAATTGCACACAATTCATTTGCTTTCTATTCATATCCTAATTCCGTTAATCAGCATACAGGTTTGTTAAATTTAGAAGGCATAGATCTACCGTGATATAATAAATACGCATTTTTTACTTTTTCCCAAGCTAAATTTGCTTGAATTTTATTAAATTCATACATGGATTGGTAATAAGATAATAAATGTCTAAATTTAGCATGTGTTTTTTGGGGGATAAAAGAAATTCATAAGATTATCTGGAGATGGAATGCAAATTGTTACATTATGAAGGTAATTGCTACTATAGAGTTATATGGATACGCAGCGAAATTGAAGAATTTAGCAAATAGTCTTAAAACATTAGCCAAAATACACTCTTACACTACCTTCTATTTTTGCTGTTGCTAAACAATTCTGTATAAAATTCAGGATTTGTTTTTGATCCCAAGTTAAGAAATCACTTTCTGACAGTGAATCACCATTTTTATAAAATTGTTTGTAGACATTCATAGCCTTTTCAATTTGTTGTATCGAGAATATAGAACTATCGCCTGATCCACTAACTCCTGCATAGTAATTATTTGCATCAAGTAAATTATACAGTATGGTAGCATTATAATTCCCCATGCTAAAACGAGCATAAGCAATTTCTTTTCCAGCTTTATTGTATCCTGATATATCGTGACCCATTAATTATCCTCCTTCAGATATAAATTTACTTACCAGAAATAATTAGTCTTAGGAAACTTATAATGATAATATGCCTACATGGTTTACCTATCCTTTCAGGTCTATTTTTTTTATTAAACAAATTTCTTGAAAATAACATTGAAGAAATGGGTGTTAAAGCAGAAAAATGTGAAGATTCAATAAGGATGTTGTTCATAAACGTTTGCATAATTTCAAAGTTGGATTTATTCTTCAAGGGTTTCATAAAATCTTTGTTTTTATGGGGAAAATGATGGAGGACAGAAACGTCAAAATTTGAAAAAGTAATTATTTTATTGTCATGTATCCATTTTGATACCTCCTTCAGATAAAATAATATCACATTAGAATTCATATAAATTTAGTCTTTTCAAAAGCTTTTCTACAATTATGTGAACATAATAGTAAATCATTAAAGTACCTTTAAAAGGCAACACCCAAAGGGTTAGTTGCCTTCTTTTAATATGAGGTGCGCCACATACTCCACATGTATTGAGTGTATGTGGCAACACAAGATGCTGGTGGGTTTATTACATTTTTAAGACCTTTTTCTTTCAGAAAACAGACTTTATCAAAACAAACGTTGCCGGCTGTAACGGAACTTCAAACTGAATAAAATAAGTACACATGAGTTGATGTGATTCATTTTTTCTCTAAATTTTTGAGAGTTACATCATTTCACTGTCCCCGTCCCATCAACATTCTTTTCCAAAGTTATCAAGCAATGCACGCACTTCATTTGTTGATTTCGTGTTCATCAATTGATTTCTTAATTCACCAGCTCCACGGAATCCTTTGACATAAATTTTGAAAAAGCGATGAAGCCCTGTGATTGAACGTGGCAGTGCTTCCGCATATTGATCTTGAAGATCAAGCTGCAGTCTTAGAAGATCAAGGTATTCTTTACTGCTATGCTCTTTTGGCTCTTTTTCAAAAGCAAAAGGATTTTTAAAAATACCTCGCCCGATCATAACGCCATCAATACCATATTGTTCAGCAAGCTGCAGCCCAGTTTGACGGTCAAGAATGTCTCCATTGATTGTTAGTAGCGTATTTGGTGCGATACGGTCACGTAATTTTTTGATTTCCGGAATTAGCTCCCAATGCGCATCTACTTGGCTCATTTCCTTTCTTGTACGTAAATGAATAGAAAGGTTCGCAATATCCTGTCTTAAAATATGCGTTAGCCACTCCTCCCACTCATTTACATCCTTATAGCCAAGTCGTGTTTTCACGCTGACAGGCAGTCCACCCGCTTTTGCTGCTTGAATAAGTTCTGCCGCAACGTCTGGACGCAGAATAAGGCCACTACCTTTCCCTCTCGATGCCACATTCGGTACAGGGCAGCCCATATTAATATCGATACCTTTAAATCCTAGCTCTGCCATGCCAATACTCATTTGACGGAAATATTCGGGATTATCCCCCCAAATATGTGCCACCATTGGCTGTTCATCTTCTGTAAAAATCAAACGGCCACGCACACTTTTCATGCCCTCTGGATGACAATAGCTATCCGAGTTTGTAAACTCTGTGAAAAATACATCCGGGCGACCGGCTTCACTTACTACGTGACGAAAAACAACATCTGTCACATCTTCCATTGGTGCAAGTACAAAAAATGGTCGTGGTAAATCACGCCAAAAATTATCTATCATTAAAAACTCAAATCCTCTCACAATGGATACAACTTCAAACTCTCGGTCAAAAAATATAAAGCCAAATGTTCCACTTCTTTTACACTTATATCATGCTTAATAACTTATTATCAAACACAAGTACATTTGGACATTTATAATTTGTGAAAAACTATTGTGAAAATCGGCAATGTTTATTTTAACGAAAATCCGTCCTGAATGGTATTTTTATAAATAAAAAAGCAGATGGTATAGATTTTTTCTATATCAACTGCTTTTCTATTATACCAACTCCATCCACGCGACCGCTTCACAATGCGTCGTCATCGGAAACATATCGACCGGCTGCACTTCCACCGTTTTGTATCCGCCGTCTTCCAATATCCGCAAATCTCTTGCTAAGGTGGCTGGATTACACGATACATAAACGACTTTTTTCGGTTTCATCTCAATAATCGTCTGCAGCAAGGCCTCGTCACACCCTTTGCGCGGCGGGTCAACGACCAAGACATCGGCCACATTTCCTTCCTTATACCACTTCGGTATAACAACCTCGGCTTCCCCAGCAGCAAACTCTGTATTCGTCATTTCATTCAACGCTGCATTCCGCTTAGCATCCTCTATTGCCTCTGGGACAACTTCTACGCCGAATACTTTCCGGGCTTTTTGTGCTAAAAATAGAGAAATCGTTCCGATTCCACAGTAAGCATCAATCACGCTTTCTTCACCGCAAAGGTCCGCATATTCAAGCGCCTTATCATATAACACCTTTGTTTGAACAGGGTTTACTTGGTAAAAGGACAGTGCAGAAATGGCAAATTTCACATCCCCGATATAGTCATAGATGACTTCATTCCCCCACAAAACGGTCGTTTTTTCTCCCATGATGACGTTTGTGCGCTTCGAATTGACATTATGAACGATTGACTTTACCTTCGGCAGCCTTGCAACAATTTGCTCTACCAGCTGATTTTTCTGAGGAAGATCTGCCGTCCTCGTGATAATTACTACCATGAGCTCTCCCGTCTGCTGACCATAACGAGCCATAATGTGTCTGAGTACACCTTTATGAGATTCCTCGTGATACGCACGAATCCCTAGCTCACTGCATATTTCCTTTACCGTTTGGACGGCTTCATTAATTTCAGGCAATTGAATGACACTCTCATTCGTATCAACAATTTCATGGCTTCTCGGTTTAAAGAAGCCAGCAATCAATTTGCCGTCCTTCTCTCCAACAGGTACCTGGGCTTTATTGCGGTAATGCAAGGGATGGTCCATCCCCAGAATCGGATGAACAACAACATCCTCCAGTTTACCGATCCGTTTGAGCACCTGACGGACCTGGTTTTCTTTATATTGCAGCTGGCCTTCATAGCTGATGTGCTCGAGCTGGCAGCCGCCATATTTATGGATATCACCGCTCTCAATATCGACTCGGAACGGGCTTTTTCCATAAAGCTCGACCAATCGCCCAAAGCCGTACCCTTTGCCTGTCTTAATTACCTTCACTTTTGCCTTTTCGCCCGGCAGTCCGTTCGGGACAAATAACGGGTACCCATCCACCTTGGCCACACCCGCTCCGTCATGGGTTAAATCTTCAAAAACTACATCTATGTAATCATTTTTATTAACCGGTACTATTCTGCTCATACGTTTCTTCCTTTGCTCGTTTTGACTGCTAAGATTGTAACACAAAGCATGACTGATTGCGAAACCTGTTAATGGACAAAAGCCTTTTTTTCAATAAGACCACGAAAATTGTCAGAATATTTTTATTTCCAAATATAATAAAAGTGTATATGATTAAAACAATCTCATTACTGGAAGGAGTGGATGATAATCAAGCTAATAAAAAAACTGTCCATTCCGTTACTCTTTGCCTTCCTTTCTTTCACCTTTAGCCACTTTTCATATACACTTTCACACTCTCATCCTGATATCAAAGCAATCATCAACGTAGATGATGGCAAGGTGAAAGATCAATGGGGTGATGAAAAAAAGCTTCCCGTTGTTATACAAACTCTCTTTATCCTTACGACCATCCTTTCAGCAGCACTAGCTCCACTCATTTATTTGTTCATAAGTTTTCACAAAAGCTTTATTTTTCTCATTCCCATCTTCCATCAATCAAACTATGTGATCCACCCTCCCGAATCATAAGCTTACACCATAATAAGGGAGGAAATTAATATGTGGATCCGCTTTGTAATCATTGGCTTCTTTTCAGTATCAGCCGCAAGTATGCTTACCTACCAGGGTATCGAAATTTTCCATGCCTTTGTCGATTTCTTCAAACAAAAATAAACGAAGGGCAGACTCAAAAGGGAAATAAAGCCCCCTTAAGTCTGCCCTTTTTTATCAAAAGAACGCCTGATCGTTACCTTTTCATTGCCTCTACCTTGTCTTTAACCTCTTCAATATTTCTCATCTTGTTATCCCAGCATTTTTGACTCAAGTCAACTGGATAATCTTCTGGATTCGTAATCCGCTGATACTCGCCCCAAAGTGCATCGAGGTTTTGCTTTAAATAATCACGGGATTCTTCCAAGCAAGGCATTTTATAAACAAGCTCACCTTTAGAAAAGATTTCTTCATGTAATTCTTTTGCTGTAAAGTTGGTAACCACCTTATTCAAATACGTGTGGGTTGGATGGAACATCCGCAGCCGTTTTTCAGGCAGCTTTTCGTCCGCTAACGCAATATAATCACCTTCAGCATGGTGGTTTGTATTATTGATGATGCGATAAATTCTCTTCAAACCTGGGGTTGTAACCTTTTCTGGATTAGAAGAGATCTTGATCGTATCTTCCATTTTCCCTCTTTCATCCTCTATGGCCACAATTTTATAAACCGCACCAAGTGCAGCTTGGTCGTAAGCCGTAATCAGCTTTGTACCCACTCCCCAGCTGTCAATTTTGGCACCTTGAGATTTCAAACTCATAATCGTATATTCATCTAAATCACTTGAGGCAACAATCTTAGCATCAGTGAATCCAGCCTCATCGAGCATTTTGCGTGCTTCCTTTGATAGGTATGCAAGGTCGCCGCTATCAAGACGAATTCCGATAAAATTAATTTTATCGCCTAATTCTTTTGCCACTTTAATCGCATTTGGAACACCGAGGCGGAGTGTATCATATGTATCAACCAAAAAGACACAATCCTTGTGTGATTCTGCATATTTAATGAAAGCCGTATATTCGTCTTTATATGCTTGGACCATCGAATGGGCATGTGTTCCAGATACAGGAATGCCAAACAGCTTACCCGCTCTTACATTGCTTGTTGATTCAAAACCGGCAAGGTAGGCTGCTCTTGTTCCCCAAATCGCAGCATCCATTTCCTGGGCCCGTCTTGTCCCAAATTCCATCGCCACTTCATCACCCACAACTTGCTTAATGCGGGATGCCTTCGTAGCAATTAATGTTTGATAGTTCACAATGTTTAGCAGCGCCGTTTCAATCAATTGCGCTTCACAAAGCGGAGCTTCGACACGTAAAATCGGTTCATTGCCAAAAACAAGCTCGCCCTCTTTCATCGCACAGATTGTTCCGGTGAAACGGATGTCTCTAAGATATTGGATAAAATCTTCCTTGTACCCTACTTCATTTTGCAAATACTCGAGATCTTCCTCACTAAAGCGGAAGCCTTGAATAAACTGGATAACTTTCTCCAATCCAGCGAATACTGCATAGCCGTTCCCGAACGGAAGCTTGCGGAAAAATAGTTCGAAGACCGCGCGTTTATTATGTATCCCATCTCTCCAATACGTTTCAACCATATTGATCTGATATAGATCGGTATGCAGAGTTAAACTATCATCGTGATAAAAGTGTGTCATAATCAGACCTCCGAAATACTGTTTCAGCTTTTCAATCATTATAACCAATATTACCCTCGAAAGTCTATTTAACTATTGCTCCAAGGGATTGTTCAAAATGTCCGAGGGCCCATTCATGACCCGCCTGATTAAAAGAAGCCATGGCATCCTTATATACCACAATCTTAAATCCTTTATTGTAAGCATCTACTGCTGTATGAAGAACACAAATATCAGTGCAGACGCCGACCAAATGAACTTCTGTAATTCCGCGCTCTCGTAATTTGATTTCAAGGTCTGTTCCCGCGAAAGCAGAGTATCTTGTTTTATCCATAAAGGTAACATTCTCACGTTGTTCATTCATTTCAAACATTTCCTTCAGCGCGCCAAACAAGTCTCTTCCTGACGTCCCACGAAGGTTATGCGGCGGAAACAATTTTGTTTCTGGATGGTATTGGTCACCCTGATCGTGGACATCAATGGCAAATACAACATAATCACCCTTCGTAATAAACTCTTTTGTCAGTTCAACCATCCTTCCTTCGATTTTTTGTCCTGGCTCACCGCATGTTAACGCCCCATCAACCGCCACAAAATCATAGGTATAATCGATATTTATTAACGCCTTCATTTCACAACGCCCCTTCTCATTTCATTACAGACATTATTCTAGGACTATTACACAATTCCTTTTTTCACCTGTAAAAAAAGCCCGCTCCGATTGGAACGAACTTTTCTCTTAGCTATATCTTTTCCCCGATTCCCAGTCAGTCGGCCGATCATTCGGGCGAATATCATCAAGAGGAACAAACACCTCTAAATGACGGTACAAGTTTTCAAACTCGGCTGGAAGCAAGCCGCCAAATTCCCCATCCAAATTCAACTGGACTTTATCTACTGCCTGGACTTTAATCCGGTTGGCCTGAGTGTAGATGACATTTGGATCATTTACATGCTCACCGCGAAGAGCCAACGTCGCAATCCGGATAAATTCAGCAAGATTCGTCTTTTTCAATATTAATAATGAAAAGAGTCCATCGTTAATAGAAGAATCCGGTGCCAGCTTTTCAAAGCCGCCAATCGAGTTTGTCAGCCCGACAAGAAAGAGCATCGCTTCACCCTCAAACAGTTTCCCATCATACTCAATCGAAACTTCGGAAGGTTTAATAGAAGGCAGCATTTCCATCCCTTTTAAGTAGTAGGCTAGTTGGCCGAGCATCGTTTTCAATTTGCTTGGTACTTCATATGTAAGCTCGGTTAGTCTACCGCCGCCCGCAATATTAATAAAATATCGATCATTGATACGTCCAATATCGACGGGAATCAATTCACCTTTAGTGATAATATCTACAGCTGGTCCAATATCTCTGGGGATATGGAGGGCTCGGGCAAAGTCATTCGTGGTTCCTGCTGGAATAATCCCTAATTTAGGACGGTAATCTTGTTCCGCAAGTCCATTGACCACTTCATGAATCGTACCATCTCCACCCGCTGCAATGACGATATCATACTGACGCTCAACAGCTAAGCGTGCTGCTTCGGTCGCATCGCCTGCACCAGTGGTTGCGTGACAAGAAGCTTCATACCCAGCAATCTCAAGCTTTTGAAGAATTTCTGGAAGATTCCGCTTTAGTATTTCACGTCCTGAGGTAGGATTGTAAATTAGTCTTGCTCTTTTCATCGTTTTCATCATCCTATTTTTGAAATCAACAATCGGCATTCGTTATCTGCTCAATTCAATATTCTACCAATTATTATCCTAGCTTACAAACTTATAACCAAGCCTATAAACTATTTTCTTCAAACATCCAACTCCTATCATAACGTTTTTTTATTTTTTTGCAAAAATCGAGACAAGTGGATTTATCCATGTATGTCTAAATCACTTGTCTATATATTTATTTATTCGTAGTAAGACTAACATCATAGGCATTGGCAATATTGATATGGTATTTTCCTTCACCGGATTGATAAACCGCATTTTTCCTGCCATTGTCGATGCCATTTAAATCCTTTTCCGTTGACACCTTCCAGTCGCCATCTTTCCCTCTTACCCCTTGGGCACCTACTGCTGCAACCTTCAAATTGCTAGCCGCGGCCACATCGATAACGACCGATCCGACACTTTCAATACTCCAGTCGTTCACAAGCGAGCGTGGCTTTAAGGTTAACGCATTATCACTGCCAATCACCTCAAGCTTCACATGATTTGGAACCAAAAGCGTCGCAGCAACCTCTCCACTTGCATTAAACGGACTCATTTCGTTTGGCAGTGACTTCATGTTTAAATAGAGCGTATCACCCTTTTGGTTTGCTGAAATCACATCATCCGCACTTTGGAGTAACTTCTCCTTTTTGGCTGTTTGCACCCGGTATGTACCGAACAATGATACCTCCTTTTCCTCCGTTGACTCCACCGTCATCTGATGGCCCACCGTCCTGACCACCACCCGTTTGATGCTGTCATCCATTTGGTAGGAAAAAGCAGGCAGTTCAAACGAGCGCTCTTCCCTCGCCATCACTTCTTCCACCTTCCCCATAATCCCCGTTGTGCTTAAAATTGCAAACGCAATTCCCGCAGTTCCAATTAATCCTACAAAGAAAATACTAAGAAAATCATATTTCAAGACCGGCTTTTCCTGCCGTGACAAAAACAAATAAAGGAGAATTTCAATTCCGAGAACAACCAATAGAAGCGGCCACCAAGCCGTCATAACTTGTACAAGGTCTAACCCCAAAAACTTTGAAAAAAAGAGAAAGAGGCCAAGGAAAACGAGTGAGGCCCCCATCGAAAACGTCCCAACACGCCAAGTTCTCATGCTTCTTCTCCTCCCTTTCTTTTTCTAAAAAGGAACCCAATCCCGAACCCGATTATAGCTGCCCCTGCAATTGTTTTTCCCCACTTACTCATGCTTCTCAGCCCCCTGCTTTTGTTTGCTTCCAGATAGAAGTTTAATTCCCCCGCCAATCAACAGTAGACAAACAAGTCCCGTTTGAAAATAACCTTGAACCCAATACATCACATCGATATCAATTAACCTGCTTAACATCGGTGAAAAAGCTGGAAGCAGGACGTTCATCACTAGATAGTAGAGTCCCATCAAAACAAGCCCAATGCCGACCCATTTCTGATGGTTAAGGAAATAAGCAATAATCGGAACATCCTCCACCGTTTCTTCCCCGTACTTTGAAACCTTTTGCATCGCATCAAAAAAGCTGTAAAACCAAATGATCGGGATTAAGAACAAGAAGATACCAAGCCGTAAGATATCTAAAATATAGATAGAAAAGAGAAACGCTGCCATTAACTGAATGCCCCGGCGCTGTAAGCCTAAATAGAGGTGGCCTGCCCCTGGGAAGATCGAAAGAAAAGTCGCAATCGACTTACTCTTTTTCCCGTCCTCGCGGCGCATTTCAAAGTCTTCAAAGATCGTTCTGTCGACAAGCTCCTCACCGCGCTGCTTTTTATTTACCTGTTGAACCGCATCAAAGAATCCGTAGACCCAGATAATCGGCAGGGCTGCCATAAAGACCATAAATTCGCCGCGGTTGGAAAGTGCAGTTACAAATGTAACCATGACCCCCAGTCCCAAAAACGTTGCCAAAAGTGTTAAGCCTCTGTTCATCAGTCCAATTTGGAAGTGCCCTAGTCCCGGAATAAATGACAAAACGATGGTATAGAAGCGTTCTGAATCTTGGGAAGCCTGTGGCTGCGGCTCATCTGGGTTCGCTGCCTTCTGCGCTTTTTTATGTTTAGAAACCTGCACACCCATGTCGATAAAACTAATTAGGTAAATGAATAGTCCTAACATAAAAGTAACAATGCCAACTTCCTCATTATTCGTTACTAACCCAATGACAGTGACGAACGCCAACCCCATTACGGTCAGTAGATATAGTACTCCGCGAAACATGTTGCCGAAATATATATGACCAAGGCCTGGAAATAAGGATAAGGTCAATGCTTTTGTCGGATTTTTCATTTCTTAACTGCCTCCTTTTTTTCTAGTGAATCCATCCATGCAAAGGTTTTATTAATAACACCCTCTGTGACCGAATGCTTCTTTTTCTGAACTTGTGGTTGCGGGCTTTCTAACGAATTCGCATACGTAGCGAGCGACTGAAAAGCACCCGTGAAGGTCAACAGAATCGTCGCCGCTGCAGCCAGCAGATAATGGAATGCCGCTTGCTGATAAAAAGGTTTTTTCTTCATTATGGTTTTGGCATCATTTTTGGTGTCATTTTTGGTGTCAGGCACCGAAGGAACCATTAACATAGTGTTAAGGTGTCTAACGGTGTCAGGCACCACGATTTTTTGTTTCGAAACCTCTGCCATGACCAAATCGGTAAACTCGCTCATGTCTGATAGAATTGGAAGCGATGATTCATTTGCTCCCATCGCCATTAAGTAATGGTTGAGACATTGGTCGCACGAGTATAAATGGTCTTCTAATTCCTGCCTTGAATTCTCATTGATTTCGTCATTAACGTATTGCAACCACTCATCATAAGTGTAATGTTTCATGAAAAATCGTCCTCCTTCCAATTCTTTTTCATCCAATGGCGAGCCCGGTACAGCTTTGTTTCAATCGTTTTCACCTGTACATTTTGTTCTTCTGCCATTTGCTGATAGCTTTTTTCCGCTATGTAAAATCCATAAATCACATCACGGTAATTTTCGGGCAGTTCATCAAGCTTCTTCCTGACGAGCCTTCTTCGGTCAATTTCCATTATCTCTTTTTCAACACTATCCTTCGGTGTCCCTACTAACTGCAGCTCGAGTTCCTCCGCCACTTCCTCTCTTCGTCTCACTTGTTTTCTTTTGATATCTATCGCATGATTAACTGCTATTCGCGTCATCCACGTTTTGAAACCTTGATTTTGGTATTGGGGGAGAGAAGTATAGATTTTCATAAATACTTCCTGTGCTGCGTCTTCTGCCTCCTTTTGGTCGCGAAGAACAGCAAAGATGGTCCGGAACACATCATTGCGGTACTTCTCAACCAAAAGGCGAAAGGCGTGATCGTTGCCTTCCAACACATTTTCTATTAAGGCTGCATCGGTAATTGTTCTCTCCCCCTTTCTTTGTTGTTACTCACTTTAATAGACGACAGCTTATTGAAAAAACCCTACACTAATTTAAAAAATATTTTTTTGAATCTTTTTTATCATACCATGCTAATTTTCATGGCAGAAAAATTCCACAAGAAAAAACCGTGCGACGTCGGCAGCACGGTTTTTAGCAGATATATCGTAGATTATTCTTTAATTTCCAATCCTAATAGTTTCGCAAATCCTAGCGCCTGGTCTGCAGAAACCGTGCACCCTGCAACACTATCAAGTGAGAGATTTAAGCGGTTAAATTTACAGGTGCTGAGGTCCACTCCTTTAAGAGTGGTTCCCGTAAAATTCACATCATCAAGATCACAATTTTTAAATTCAATTTTTTTAAACTTGGCATCATAGTAATCAGCATTGCGAAGGGAACAATTTTCAAATCTCATTTCCTTCAAATCGGCATATCCAAACGAGCCCATATTCAGATTACAGCTTTCAAACAAGACATTACGAAGGGTAGCATCAGCAAGATTTAAACCTAATAGTTTAGAATCGCGAAACTCGACACGGTGGATAATTCCATCGGTAAAATCCGCATTGGATAGATCGCATCGATCAAAAATGACATCGGTTAATTGAATAAACCGAAATGATCCATCGAGAAAGGTTACATTTTTAAATACAACCTCCTCAAAAATTAGCTTTTCAATTTCCTCTTGTGAAATCGAGCAGTCGCTGATGATTGCCATGTTAATGTAAGAATCTTCTCTATCGTTAAAGTCTAATGGTGTTAAACTTGGTGGAATTTTTGGCTGTTGAATTTTTAGCTTCTGACTCAAATTGATCATCCTTTTCATAAGGCGATGTTGTTTCATCATGTGATGAGTTTATCTTTTAAGTTATTATAACGTAAATAGTAGAAGGTCTACTCACCAATTCTTAAAATACAAACATTACATTCATGTGGAATGACAAAGGATTCTTGATCTGGTATTGAACTGGCTAACTCCTCCAATGCCGCTTTTCGAACAGTTACATCTATTCCTGCCAGCCATGAAATCGACTCCATTCGCTCGATCCATTCCTGCTTTGTAAAGTTGACCCTGTAATTTAACTTATAAAAATCTCTTAGTTCGAAACCATTTGTCTGCCATTCAGCAAACCACTCGATGGGAAATCCGTTCATCCGCATCTGGGACTCTGCTTTCGAACCTGCTGGCAATAAGCCGCCTTCAACGTATTTAGCTAGCACTGCAAAGGTTTTTTCAACGGCAGGCGTGCCTGATAGAAAACCAGAATCAATAACAATTAACGTCCCTTTTGCTTTTAATATCCTTTTCATTTCTTGGATTGCCTTAGGACGATCAAACCAATGCCATGCCCTTATTACTGTGACAATATCAAACTGTGAATCTTTTAGACCTGTATCTTCTGCACTGCCCAGTTGATATGGAATGGTAAAATTCTTCGTAAGATTGAAAGCCTTTGCCTGTTCTAGCATTTCCTTTGATGGCTCAATGCCAATTACATCCGCTTTTCGTAAGGCCACTTTTCTTGTTAACACACCCGTTCCCGAGCCGATATCAGCGACTTTTTTTCCTTCAAAAAAAATATTGCGGAGATGGAGGCTATCCATTAAGGTTACGGGAATATCTTCTCTTGCGCTTGCATAGCTATTAGCAACTTGACCAAAATCAATTTGTCTCATGTTGAGCGCTCCCTTTTCTTACTAATAGTGAGAATTCAACAAAATAATACCACTGAAGTGTGATAGAATCTATAAATAACACGAATTTATAAAGAAAACTTGCCGACTGGCGAGCCGTTAGGCGAAGACAGAGGCATAGTTTCACTTATGCGAAATAAGAAAGTATGAACTTTCGCACCGAAAGTTTATTCTTTCTTATTAGCTTAAAATAATAGATGGGGGAAGGGTGCTTATGTTTTGGCTGTTGCTTCTAGCTTCCTACTTAATTGGAAGCGTTCCCACCGCCCTAATTGTAGGCAGGTTGGTGTTTGGTGTAGACATCCGGGATCATGGCAGCAAAAATCCTGGTGCAACCAACACATTGAGGGTTCTTGGTAAAAAGTCAGCTATTTTCGTCCTGCTTATTGATCTTGCGAAGGGCGCTTTGGCAGCCTACATGCCAATTTACTTCAATCTTGAGGCGGAACCCCTTTACTTTGGATTCGCTGCTGTTGTTGGACATTGCTTTCCAATTTTTGCAGGCTTTAGAGGGGGAAAGGCGATTGCTACAACTGCCGGAGCACTGTTGATTGCCAATTTTCCTTTATTAGTAATTGCCTATATTACCTTCTTTTTGGTTATTTTTTTAACAAAGTATGTATTCTTCGGCTCCATCACCGTTGGTCTAAGTATGCTCGTATATGCATTGGTTTCTCCTAATTTTGAGTTAGAACTTATCTCTTTTTTATTTACTTTTTTCTTAATTTATTTGCACCGGTCGAACATCCGTAATTTCATTCTTGGAATTGAGCCAAAAATCAGTGATAAAAATTTGCAGAACGACCGCATCCCTCCAAAGAACAGCAGTATTTAATCTGGAAGAGAAAAGGATCCCCTTGTAGTTAAAACTACTTGGGGATCCTCTTTGTTATTTTAACAGTGTCGATAGGATACTATTGGCAACGGTTTGCCAAATGGCCGCATCTGTTTGATAGGTTTCTTTAAAGCTCTTAAACATTGCCATTTGTTTCTCTTGGAAATCCTCAGCTTCTTTTTCTGGCAAAGCAGCACGCTTTTCGATTACAAATGCCTGTATCTCAGGTGCTCTTGGTCCCCAAACGCCTACTTCATTGCCTTCTTCATTGATAAAAATAAAAATTGGAATGGCTCTCGACGTGCCGTTGGTTAAATATTGGTCCATTAACTCCAAATTAGAATCGCGGAGCACAAAACGGACTTCCATCCCGGCGGCCTCAGCTATTCGCAGCAAAATTGGGTTATTCAGCATCGCATCCCCACACCAATCCTCTGAGAGGACAATCGCTCGTAATTTTTGCGGTCTTAATGCCTCGAGTTTATTTCTGTCTTCGTCCGTTAAGGTAAATTGCTTATAGATTGTAAGCATTTCATCTTTATTGGTGGTCATCGCGTTGATGTACCCATCGACAGTTAATCCTTTTTGAAACCATTGGTTTAAATCCATTTACACAGCACCCTTTCCATTTGCTTCTATAATAGTCGTTTCAAGTACACGTTACAATCGAACTGCTTAAGCAGATTCGCCAATGTTATACTACAAGTATTTTTCCCTACTTTATAAAAACATATTTTTACACTAGTAATAGAGTTTTAAAGTTGATAGAATATTTTTTATATAGGAAATATTATTAAAAGTATTTTCTACGATAACAAAACAGGGGAGGAAATATATGTCAAACGAATCACTACAACTACTCTCGATTGGAATCTATATTGCCGCTATGCTCTTTATCGGTTGGTATTCTTATCGAAAGACTAGCAATCTCACGGATTACATGCTTGGGGGAAGGTCTTTAGGACCTGCTGTAACCGCTTTAAGTGCAGGGGCTGCTGATATGAGCGGCTGGCTCTTAATGGGCTTACCTGGGGGAATTTATGTAACCGGTTTGGCAGATGCGTGGATCGCGGTCGGTTTAACGATTGGAGCCTATCTTAACTGGCTGCTAGTTGCACCTCGCTTGCGTTCTTATACTCAAGTTGCCAATGATTCCATCACGATTCCTAGCTATCTTGAAAACCGTTTTAAAGACAACACCAAACTACTCCGTATTGTTTCAGGTATTGTTATTCTTATATTCTTTACTTTTTATGTTTCTTCCGGAATGGTTTCTGGGGCTGTCTTTTTTGAGAGCTCGTTTGGCACGAGTTACCATACTGGGCTTTTGATTGTTGGCGGCGTTGTGGTTGCCTACACCCTATTTGGTGGATTCTTGGCTGTAAGTTATACAGACTTTATTCAAGGATTAATGATGCTGATTGCCCTAGCACTTGTTCCCGCCATTGGCATCTTTCACACGGGCGGTCCCGCTGAAACGTTTGAAACCATTCGAGCGATTGATCCTACTAAAATGGACTTATTAAAAGGGACAACCTTTTTAGGAATAGTTTCGGCAATGGCATGGGGCCTAGGCTATTTTGGCCAGCCGCATATTATTGTAAGATTTATGGCAATCAAAACGATCAAAGAAACAAAAAGCGCCCGTCGAATTGGTATGAGCTGGATGATTATCTCACTTATCGGTACAATTTTCACAGGATTTATTGGGATTGCATTCTTCCATAATAATCCTGAGCATGTATTAAAGAATCCGGAAGCGGTATTTATTGAATTAAGCCAGATTTTATTCCACCCACTATTCGCTGGATTTGCTTTGGCTGCCATTCTTGCTGCGATTATGAGTACGATTTCTTCCCAATTAATCGTAACTTCTAGTGCGCTTGTTGAAGATTTATACAAAATGGTGATGAACAAAAATGCTAAAGATAAACAACTTGTCTTCTTAGGAAGAATGGCGGTTCTTCTAGTTGCTGTTATTGCTGCTGCACTTGCTTTCAAGCAAAATAGCACCATATTAGACCTTGTTGCCTATGCATGGGCAGGCTTCGGTGCTTCTTTCGGACCAGTTATCCTGCTAAGTTTATTCTGGAAAAAGATTACGAATTGGGGAGCCCTTTTCGGGATGATCGTCGGTGCTGTTACCGTTATCGTTTGGAAAAATGTTGGACTTGGTGACACACTTTATGAAATTGTTCCAGGCTTTGCCTTCAATCTAATTGTAGCAGTCGTTGTCAGCTTGATCACATATAAGAAAAATGATGCGATTGAAAAGGAATTTAATGAGAGCGTTCGCCTATTAAAAAATGAATAAATTGACAAACGCTCGGATCCAATCGATCCGAGCGTTATTTATTTATCAAATCTTCTACCATGGTCGATAGTTTGATGACGGTTTTCCAGTTACGTACTGTCGCAGGAACACTTAGTTTCGGCAGCTGTGCTGCTAGTTTTGAATCTAGGATGCTCTGCCGTAAAAAAAGATAAACTTCTTTCCCTTTTGTAAAACATTCGTCCGGCTCGCTTTCGAAGCTGCGTAAATGGTCCGTTTTCACTTGGGAGGGTTCCTCTGCCAAAAAGGCTAGTTGGATACTCTCGCCTTCCTTAAGCGAATCGATAGAATAGGGGCAATCACGGATAATCTGTTCGTATTCCTCAGCTGTTCTTAAAATAACAGGGACAGGAAAACCAAATGTCTTACTTATCTCACCCTCTAATCGTTGGCTAAGTTGCTCTGCCTCATCTTTTGCTTCGAATAAAACATTTCCACTTTGAATATATGTTTTCACCTTGGTTAGGCCCATTGTTTCTAATAGACTTTTTAAATCTGCCATTTTAATCCGGTTATGCTTGCCAACATTAATTCCTCGTAACAGCGCAATATAAATTGTCATCCGTGTACCTCGCTTTATTTTTAACATCACTTTGTTTAAATCTTACCATTTATTTGCTGATTTAAACTACGAATAATCCTAAAATCTACTATCCGCAAGTTGGTGGCGGTTATCCGCAAGTTGGCTCACTCTATCCGCTAGTTAAGGAGGAGAATACTAATTTTTTGGAGAAGAGTACCACATAATAATTTTTATGGAGGGATTTATTTATGGTTCCACAAAGAGTTAGTTTGCTTACGATCGGTGCCTACGATTTACCGGTCCTTAGGAAAATTTATCAAGCTCTGGGATGGGAGGAGACAGAATTAAGCTCAGATCAATACGCTGTCTTTAAAACGGCCGGGGTCCTGCTTTCGTTATTTCCGATTGCTGAGTTAGCTAAGGATGCCGGCATTGAATTTACACAATCTCCTGGGGGCTTCCATGGTGTGACCTTTGCTATTAACGTGGATCAGCCAGAACAAGTTGACACAACGATTGAAAGCATTCGCAGCGCAGGGGCAAAAATACTGAGAAAACCTAGTGATGCCTTCTGGGGCGGACGGACAGCTTATTTTGCCGATCCCGAAAATAACCTATGGGAAGTTGCTTGGAATCCTTCGGCCATTTTTGATGAGCGCGGTGCGATGATTTCGTTTTAAAAACAAAGGGAGTATCTAAGAAGCTTTAGGTACCCTCTTTTTATTTTCAAATGATATTTACACATTAAAAGACGGTGATTTTTATAATAAATCGTTTGTAAATATGTTTTTTAATAGATTTCTACCTGTCAAATTGGATTTTAAGGACATCATTAACTTTTTAATTTCGAAAACGTAAGATTTATTTGTGAAAAACCCAATTTTATTTTCGAATCCAATTTTGTCTCACCTTAACACAGGAAATTTATCCGAAAAAACTAGTTTCATATACTAATAAAGGTCCCCTCTCATTTTTTATCAGCGGATTTGAGGGTTTTATCAGCGAATCTAGTCCATTTATCAGCGAATTCACACAGTTTATCAGCGATAAACTAGATTTTATCAGCGTATCGAAAAATAGACGAATTAAGCAGTCTATTATTTAGCCTTTATTCCTTTACATACCTCGACTATTTCCCCCCAAATACGGGACTAACCAAACGTTTGATTAAAACTAGTATCAGCCCCGGTAAATCAAAGTTTCTCTCGGTAATCATATAAATAGTTTGTCGATAACTGGGACAGCTAAGCCTTCCATTCACCTTATTTCTCTTTAAATTTACACCCTTCGACCAACTGCAAACTAATCAAACGTTTAATTAAATAGGCGGAGTAGCCCTCCCACTCAACCTTTTACTCCTAAATCCGGAAAAAAGATTGTTGAATTTACACTGCTCCAAAAAACTAACCAAACGTTTGATTAGTTAGCCACGACGCCATATAAACAAAGGGTTTCAGCCATTTATTGTGAAAATCCTTTGTCGACTCGAGCGATAATTTACCTCTAATAAGATAAAAAACAAGTCGATATTTGGATTTCCTTAGGGAAACTCTTATGCTTCGACACGATACCTAATCATTCGTTACTAACCAAACGTTTGATTAGTCTCGGGATAAACCCTTTTAAGAAAAGGATTTTTTCCCGGGAAATTGCGAAAAGAATGTCGAAACACGCAAACCATAAAAAAACTGGCAGAATTGACTCTGCCAGCTTCGTTTAACGTTTTTGTAATTCTTGCTGCAATAACTGATTGACCATCTGCGGATTGGCCTGACCCTTAGTTGCTTTCATTAATTGCCCAACTAGGAAGCCCACCGCTTTATTTTTCCCATTCTTAAAATCTTCAATCGATTGCGGATTCGCATCCAGCACTTCAGAAATAATTTTGAGAAGTGTTCCCTCATCGGAAATCTGGACAAGCCCCTTGTCCTTCACAATTTGCTCGGCATCGCCGCCGTTTTCGATTAATTCTTTAAAAACGGTTTTCGCGATTTTCGAAGAAATTGTTCCGTTTTCGATTAGCTTAATCATGCTTGCTAGACCTTCTGGTGTTAAGGCTACTTGATGAAGCTCTTTTTGCTCAGCATTCACGTAGGCAGAAACATCCCCCATGATCCAGTTCGAGGCAAGCTTCGCATCCGCACCGCCATTAACTGTCTCCTCGAAGAAATCAGCCATTTCTTTCGTTACAGTTAACACCTTCGCGTCGTAAACTGGTAAGCCAAGCTCTTCTACATAACGCTTTTGACGCTGGTCTGGCAGTTCAGGGATTTCGGCACGAATTCGATCTTTCCAATCCTCATCAATGTACAAATCCATTAAATCCGGCTCTGGGAAGTAACGATAATCATCGGAACCTTCTTTGACCCTCATCAACAAGGTTGCCCCAGTGGCTTCATCAAAGCGGCGTGTTTCTTGATCAATCGTTCCACCGGCCGACACTACTTCGCGTTGACGCTTCTCTTCGTATTCAAGCCCTTTGCGGACAAAATTGAATGAGTTCAGGTTTTTCAATTCTGTTTTCGTTCCGAATTCTTCTTGTCCAACGGGACGAATCGAAATATTTGCGTCACAACGAAGTGAGCCCTCTTCCATTTTACAATCCGAAACGCCTGTATATTGGATAATGGATTTTAATTTTTCAAGATAGGCATAAGCTTCATCAGGAGTGCGAATATCCGGTTCAGAAACGATTTCAACAAGCGGAGTACCCTGACGATTGTAATCGCATAATGAATATCCTTTGCCATGGTTCAGCTTTCCTGCATCTTCTTCCAAATGAATTCGCGTAATTCCAATCCGCTTCGTATAGCCATTTACCTCGATATCAATCCAGCCATGTTCCCCAATTGGCTTGTCAAACTGGGAAATCTGATAGGCCTTGGGATTGTCCGGGTAAAAGTAGTTTTTGCGGTCAAACTTTGTGTGGGTCGCAACCTCGCAATTAATGGCCATGGCAGCTTTTATCCCAAATTCTACCGCTTTTTTATTAAGGACAGGTAAAACTCCTGGGTATCCCAGGTCAATCACACTTGTATTTGTATTCGGTTCAGCTCCAAAATGATTGGGGCTCGCCGAGAAAATTTTTGAATCTGTTTTTAACTCAACATGGACCTCAAGTCCAATCACTGTTTCAAATTCCACGGTCTTCACCCCCTATAATCCAGGTTTCTGTTTATGATAGTCTGTTGCCTGTTCAAATGCATGTGCTGTCCGATAAATTGTTGCTTCATCAAAATACTTGCCGATGATTTGTAAGCCTAGCGGCAACCCGCCATCAAAGCCACACGGAACCGAAATTCCTGGTAAGCCTGCAAGGTTCAATGGAATCGTTAAAATATCATTGGCATACATCGTTAACGGATCCTCGATTTTTTCACCAATTTTAAAAGCCGGCGTTGGTGTAGTTGGTCCGATAATCACATCATACTTGGCAAATACATTCTCATAGTCTTGCTTGATTAATGTCCGAACTTGCTGCGCCTTTTTGTAATAAGCATCATAGTAACCTGAGCTTAGTGCAAACGTTCCAAGCATGATCCGGCGCTTTACTTCATCACCGAAACCTTCTGCTCGTGTTTTTTTATATAAATCAATTAACGTTTCCGCATCCTTTGTACGATAGCCATAACGGACTCCGTCGAAACGGGCGAGGTTCGCCGAGGCTTCTGATGACGAAAGCAAATAGTAAGCGGCAAGTGCATACTTCGAGTGCGGCAGGGAAACTTCTTCCCAAACTGCGCCAAGACTCTCGAGCACCTTTAATGCATTTAAGACGGATTGTCGGACGGATTCGTTGACACCTTCACCAAGATACTCTTTTGGTACTGCGATTCTAAGACCCTTTACGTCACCAGTTAAGGCACTAGCAAAGTTGGGTACGTCCACATTTGCTGAGGTTGAATCCATTGGATCCAGGCCGGATATCGCTTGAAGCAGGTAGGCATTATCCTCAACGGTTCTTGTAATCGGTCCAATTTGATCAAGTGATGACGCAAAGGCTACAAGGCCAAAGCGGGAAACACGACCATAGGTTGGCTTTAAGCCTACGACACCACAAAAAGAAGCTGGCTGACGGATCGAACCACCCGTATCAGAACCTAGGGAAAATAGGACTTCACCTGCTGCAACAGATGCTGCTGAACCGCCTGATGAACCACCTGGAACCGTCTCAAGATTCCATGGATTCCGTGTCGTTTGATAATGGGAATTTTCGTTTGAAGATCCCATTGCAAATTCATCCATATTTAACTTCCCAATCGTTACCGTTTCTGCCTGCTGCAGTTTCTGAACGACGGTGGCATCATAAATTGGATCAAAGTTTTCGAGAATTTTACTCGCACAGGTTGTCCGCAGTCCTTTTGTAACCATGTTATCTTTTAAGCCAATCGGCATCCCGAATAACAAACCTTTTGCCGCATCCGTGTTAAGTTTCTCATCTAATGCTTTTGCTGATTGACGGGCGCGCTCTTCATCTAATGTTAAAAATGCCTGAACTTTGTCCTCGACTTGTCCGATTCTCTTGTATGATTCTTCAACAAGATCGGATACATTTAGTTCCTTTTTATGTAGCAGCTCATGTAGGTCTGCAACTTTATAATCAAATAAACTCACGTTCTAATCCTCCTTCCCCATAATCGATGGTACTTTAATCTGTCCATCCTGATGTTCAGGCGCATTTTTTAGTACCTCTTCAATTGCTAGTCCTTGTTTGGATTTATCTTCACGTAAAACATTTTTCATATCCAGCACATGGTATGTAGGTTCCACATTTTCCGTGTCCAATTCATTTAACTGCTCAGCAAAGGTAATAATCGCATCCAGTTGCTTTGTAAACTTTTCTGTTTCTTCTTCTGTTATCGCCAAGCGTGCCAGGTTGGCTACATGCTTAACCTGCTCATTTGAAATTCGTGACATATCATAACCCCCAATCCCATTTGTCTTGTCATATCAATACTAATGATGATACCAAACTTTTCCGCATTACCGCAATGATTCCACTATCAGTATTGGCAAGCAAATCAATTTTTGTTCAAACTTTTGAAAATTAAATCTATTTTTCTCTTAATAATGCAAATATTTTTTCTAATAAGTTCATCACAGACATTCTTGCCAACTTCCCTTATAATGGTCATGGATGGGAGGGTTTCTGAATGAAGAAACGAAGACGGAAGAAATTCAAACTCTTTTTGATGCTGTTTATGCTTTTTTGCGGATTGGCTATGTTCCAAAATTATTTTCAACAACCAGATTCCCTGCCTCTTGAAAAATCTGATCCATTTGCTGATGTAATAAAATATCGTCCCTTAATACATGATGAATTAGCGAAATATAATCTCGAAACTCATACGACAGTTCTTGTCGCCTTAATGCAGCAGGAAAGCCGCGGCAAAGGCGGGGATCCTATGCAGTCGTCGGAATCGGCTGGGTTAGCAAGAAATACAATTACAGATCCGAAAAAAAGCATTCAGGTTGGGGTTAAACATTTTCAGCGCGTTCTTACTTATGGGAATCAGAAAAAGGTCGATTTTCAGACTATTATCCAGTCCTACAACATGGGAATTGGTTACATTGATTTTGTTGCACAGCACGGCGGCAAACATAGTGAGGCATTGGCGAAGGAATTCTCACTGCAGCGGGTAAAAGAAAAGCCAACCATTTATACATGTGGCGGCAATAAAGATAATTTCCGCTATCCATACTGTTATGGTGATTTTACCTATAGCACAAAGGTAACGAATAATATTCAATTGTTAGCAGATACCGTTCCAGTAAACGGCACCGAAAAAACCACCAGTGGATCTTTTTGAAGATTCTCGGTGGTTTTTGTTTACTTTGAAACTGCCCTCTAATATTGCCTTATGTTCATGTTCTTCTTTTTCAAATGGGCGATCAAAAAAACGAGCTTAATAGGCAGGTAACCAAGAATTCCACCAGCCGTATTTAAAATTAAGTCGTCCACATCAAAGCTGCCAAATTCAAATACGAGCTGCAACAGTTCGAACGTTAGACTTAAGCAAAAGGTAGCAAAGGTGACAGCGCTGATTTTTTGAAATTTTTTTGCCAGCAATGGTAAGATAAATCCGAACGGCATAAAACCGATGACATTCCCTGCTAAGTTCTCAATTCGAATACTAAGATTGATATCTGCTAAAAACAGATAAAATTTAATGGTTTTAAAGGGGACGAAATTATTCGACCGCCAGTGGTATTCATCATAGGTAAAGTTAAAATGATTAATAATCTCAGATAACGGGATATATTTAAACAAAATTAATTTTGAAAGAATCGCTAAATATAAACAAAGAATTAGGAAAAGGGTAATTTTAAAAATAATTTTCATTATCACTGCTCCATTTTTTACGTATCAAATTAACCATACCATATTTTCCAAATAACGTGGGGGCAAAACTAAAATTGGAGGAAATTAGAATGGCAGAACATGTTTTTCACTTAAAGGCGAACTGGCCGGGATTACGGAATGATGTCGGAGAGATTGAAGCAGGGAATCTAAAAACAAAGATTTCCATCCCACTAGGAATGGAAGGGCCGGGTGTCGGCACTAATCCAGATGAGATGCTGCTCGGGGCTGCCGCGACCTGCTATATTATCACACTTGCAGCCATGATAGAACGTAGTCATTTGCAGAAGGAGACTCTAATGATGGAGTCTGAAGGAATTGTGGATGTCACCAATGGGGTTTTTACGTATAAAAAGATTATTCATCGACCACATATAGTCTTGAAACCAGGTGCATCCGAAAAAGAAGTGGCGATGGCTAAGAGACTCGCAAAAAAAGCGGAGACTTCTTGCATGATCAGTCGCGCCATTCAGGGAAATGTTGAAATAGAGCTTCAGGCAACGGTGGAAGTGGCAGCTGGATGAAAACAGAGGAGTGTATAGTGTCATAAAGACAGTTGAAGGTTGGGCATGAGGTATTTTGTCCTTATGAACTCCTCATAAGGACAGTTTGGGCTCTGGCTTGATGATTTCCGGTGTTAAAGGCGTATGTTCTCTGAAATCACATCTGCTTATTTTTTAAAGATTTTTGAAAAAAAGCCCTTGCTCTTTTTAACTTCCTGCAGCTGGGCAGGTACCTTCTTGGTTATATAGATATCTTCCTTATCAATTGCATAATCCATAGCTAACACCAAGCCGATTTCCGTGTCGTGCTCTTTATTGGTCACAATAGTATGTTCAATCTTATATTTTGTGGCCAGCTTTACATATTTGGAAAGGGCCTCGTAATTCATGTTTCCATTTAAGAAAAGATGGGACTGGGGCTTTTCATTCATATGCTGCTCCACTTGGGGATATACTTCATTTTCTCCCACTTGGCTTTTCTTAAGGGCAATAACAATCCGCTCTCTTAAAGTTCCTAAGAATTTCCGCCGCTCATCTGGTTTTGTTTCAAGTGGTCCATAGATACCTTGCTGTAAGACCTCATCAACGGTTGTCTTTTTCAACTCAATCAACTCCATAAAAAGGCTATTATTATCTATGAAGATACATTAAAAAACGTTCCGTTCCAAAAAGTGGGTTCAGTAGCTTGTAAATTTAACTATACGCAAGTTGGATCATCTCATCCGCAAGTTGGATCCCCTTATCCGCAAGTTGGACCATCTCATCTGCAAGTTGGATCACCTTATCCGCAGGTTGGATCCCAATTCCCCACCTATCCGACAGTAAACCACTAATTTATTCATATACCCACCAACAAAAAATCCCTCCCTCCAATAGGAGAGAAGGATTCCGCCCTGCTGATACCTAGTTTTTTCCTGTAAATTGTTCTGCCTCAGTCGAACCTTTTAATGCGGTTGTTGATGATGTTCCACCGGTAATGACCATAGATACTTGGTCAAAGTAACCTGTACCAACCTCACGCTGGTGACGTGTGGCTGTGTAGCCGTATTGCTCGCTGTCGAATTCCGCTTGCTGCAATTCGGAGTAAGCTGCCATGCCGCGCTCTTTATAGCCGCGAGCAAGTTCGAACATGCCATGGTTTAGGGCGTGGAAGCCAGCAAGAGTAACGAATTGGAACTTGTAGCCCATTTTTCCAAGTTCGACTTGGAATTTCGCAATTGTTTCTTGATCCAATTTCTTTTTCCAGTTGAAAGATGGCGAACAGTTGTATGCGAGCAACTTGCCTGGGAATTGCTCATGGATCGCTTCTGCAAATTGTCTTGCTTCCTCAAGATTCGGCTCAGAAGTTTCGCACCAAACAAGATCCGCATATGGTGCATATGCTAGACCGCGAGCAATCGCCTGGTCAATCCCCGCCTTAACACGATAGAATCCTTCTCCAGTACGTTCACCCGTAATAAAAGGTGCATCATTCATATCGATATCACTTGTAATTAAATCCGCCGCGTTGGCATCGGTACGAGCAACTAGTATCGTAGGAACACCCATAACGTCAGCAGCTAAACGAGCGGCTATCAAGTTACGAACCGCCGTTTGGGTTGGCAGCAATACTTTTCCCCCTAAATGGCCACACTTTTTCTCGGAAGAAAGCTGATCTTCAAAGTGGACACCTGAAGCACCGGCTTCAATCATGCCTTTCATTAGTTCGAAACAGTTTAATTGGCCGCCAAAACCGGCTTCTGCATCAGCGATAATTGGAGCAAACCAATCAATTGAGTTGTCGCCCTCTGAATGGGTAATCTGGTCTGCACGTTGAAGCGCTTGATTAATCCTTTTGACAACACTTGGTACACTATTTGCTGGGTATAAGCTTTGGTCAGGGTACATGTGTCCGGACAGGTTTGCATCGGCTGCTACCTGCCAACCGCTTAGGTAGATCGCTTTTAGTCCTGCCTTAACTTGCTGGACTGCTTGATTTCCTGTTAATGCTCCAAGGGCATTTACATAGTCTTCTTCATTTAATAGCTTCCAAAGCTTTTCAGACCCTTTTCGAGCCAACGTATGCTCAATATCAATGGATCCGCGTAGCTTGATAACATCCTCGGCAGTATATGGTCTTGTAATCCCTTTCCAACGGCTATCCATTTCCCAGCTTTCTTGTAATTGTGCTATTCTTGAATTTGTCATTTTATATTCCTCCTATTAATCTATTAAGTATTTTTTATAAAAAAATCTAGATAAGCTCATATCCCGGCAGGGTTAAAAATTCAGCAAAATCATCATTTAAAATCAAACGGTCAAACAGTTCAACTGCTTCATCAAATCGACCGCCTTCAAATGCCTGCACACCAATTTCCTGTTTTATTTTTCCTAATTCCTCCACCTTATATTGCTCATACATCTCCACAGTGACTTTCCGTCCGTCGTTCAGAATCCCTTTAGGGTGGCGAATCCACTGCCACAGCTGGGCTCGTGAAATTTCTGCAGTTGCAGCGTCCTCCATTAAGTTGTGAATAGGGGCTGCACCACTTCCACTTAGCCAGGAAGCCACATATTGAATCCCAACATTTATATTCAAACGAACGCCTTCTTCAGTAATCGTTCCACCTGGTGATTCAAGCAAATCTTGGGCAGTCACACTGATTTTCTGTTGCTTAAGTGTATGAATTTGGTTTGCAATCGGCATTTCACGGTTGAAAACTTCCAGGGCTATCGGAACAAGACCTGGGTGTGCCACCCATGTTCCATCATGACCATCACGGGCTTCACGCTCCTTATCAGCGCGGACTTTTGCAAAAGCCTCCTCATTAGCAGCCGGATTATTGCGAATCGGAATTTGGGCTGCCATTCCTCCGATTGCCGGTGCCTTGCGGCGGTGACAGGTTTGAATCGTTAATAACGAATACGAACGCATGAATGGTACTGTCATCGTTACCTGTGATCGATCCGGTAAAATGACATCCTTGTGGTTACGCAGCTTTTTTAAGTAACTGAAGATATAATCCCATCTTCCACAATTCAATCCTGCAGAGTGTTCCTTTAGCTCAAATAAAATCTCATTCATTTCAAATGCGCCCATGATGGTTTCTAGTAAGACAGTCGCTTTAATGGTTCCATTCGGAATCCCAAGCTTCTCTTGCGCAAATACAAATACATCATTCCAAAGCCTTGCCTCCAAGTGACTTTCCAGCTTCGGCAGGTAAAAATATGGACCTGTTCCCCTCTCAAGTAACTGTTTCACATTATGGAAAAAGTACATCCCAAAGTCGAAGAAACTTCCTGAAATAGGCTTGCCATCTAGTAAAATATGTTTTTCTTCTAAATGCAGGCCGCGTGGTCTAACAAACAGAACAGCTGTTTTTTCATGTAGTTCATATTTTTTACCGTTAGGATTTTCAAAGGAAATCGTCCGATTTACTGCATCTCTTAAGTTGATTTGTCCTTCGATGATGTTTTCCCATGTCGGTGAAGTGGCGTCTTCACAATCAGCCATAAAAACCTTTGCACCAGAGTTTAAAGCATTGATGACCATTTTTCGATCGGTCGGGCCTGTAATTTCTACCCTGCGATCTTGCAGGTCATCCGGCAGCGGAGCAATGGTCCAGTCACCATTCCGAATATGTTTTGTCTCAGGGAGAAAATCTGGCAATTTCCCATCATTAATTTCGGCTTGGCGTTTTTGCCTGTACTGTAACAGTTCAATTCTTCTTTCGCCAAACTTTCGTTCTAGCGCTTCAATAAAATTTAATGCCTCTGGTGTTAAAATCTCTTCGTACTGGGCTCTCATTGCCCCAACCACTTCAATACCTGTCGTTTGCGTCGACATGAACTACATCACCTCTTTGTTATAATACAGCAACTATCTACGTTTTGTATTATATAACACTGATTTTAAAAATGGAACCACTTTTCAGAAAATTTTATAAAAATAGGTAAATACTCCCTGTCCTCTGATTTTTCAAAAGGAAAAGTCCATAAAAAAAAGGACGTCATCGACATCCTTTTTTGCAGTCATTATTGGCCCGTTTCGTTAAGAAGCGTTTCATATAATCTAATAAAGTCATCTTCCCGATTATCACTAGTTAAAAACTCCGAACTTACAATGGTTTTTAATAGTTTTCTCTTCAAAGAAGCATTTTCCACTTCTTTCAGAATCCATTTTCGTTTTGAAAAAAGAAACTCAAGATAGCCCTCGTAGGAATCATCAAACTGCTCCTTGAGCTGCTCCCGAATTTTGCTGGCGAGAGATGGACTCGCACCTCCTGTTGAAACGGCAATGCTCAACAGTCCACGTTGAAAATGGGCTGGGACATGGAAATTGGAGCGATCTGGATCGTCTGCAATCGTTACAAGCTGATGGGGTGCTGCTGAACTTCTAATCAACTGATTTATTTCTCGAACATTCGTCGCAGCAAAAATCATGAATGCATCCTTTATGTCGCTCGCAAAAAAAGACTTTTGCTTCCAAACAATTTTCCCCTCACGATGAAGCCTTTGGATTTCATCCGTTGCCTCCGGGCTGACGATTACGATTTCTGCACCCGTACCAAGCAGTCCCGTCACTTTTCGCTCGGCAACTTTCCCGCCCCCAACAATGACGACTGTTTTTCCTTCTAACCTTAGGATTACAGGATAGCCTGAATTCATCCGCTACACTTCCTCGACAGGACGGACCGCTAAATATTCAACCAAGGCTTCTTTCGTTGCGCTGGCAGGCATTCCATGTGACATAAACCCGGCTTTTCCAACGGCAGCTGCTGTTTGTTTTCCCATGCTGACCACATGCAACCCTTGCAACAATTCAACCGCATTCAAGTCACATTCACGTAACCCTTGTACAAACGGTTCAACGGACGCACTGCTTGGGAATACCATGGTATTCACGTCAGCCTCATCTAACATTCTTTTAAAAAGAGGCATGAACTGGTGATCTATTTCTTTTCTGCTAGTCACCATGATGTCTGCCTGATCATACTCTTTTTTCAAGATGCTATCGCCCCCAACAATGAGCAAGGCTCCGGTCTCGTCCATTTCATCAACTTGTGCAGCGATAAATCCACGATTATTTAATGCTTTGATTGATTTCATCGAAGCGCCAAAGAAATCGGCACGGATTTTTCGAATATCCATTCCACTTTCCATCACCGCTGTGAAAAATTCGTCTACACTTTCAGGTGAGGAAAAAAATATTTTTTTATAGGAAGTTACTTTTGTCAGATCAACAGGCAGTGCCGTCTTTTTCCACTTTGGAAATTCAATCACATCGGCGCCTTGATCCATTAATTCCTTTGCTAATTCACTTTGACCCTCACTCGTACGAGCAAGGAGGATTTGCCGTCCATACAATGGCATTTTCTCGAACCAGCTGATTTTTTCACGCAGAGATATGACATCCCCAACTAAAATAATCGATGGATTGCTAAACTTTGCCTCCAAGACCTTCTCGGAAATATCAGCAAGTGTCCCTTGCAATGTTTTTTGGCGGCCAAATGTACCCCATTGAATCAAAATAATCGGGGTCGACGCTGGTTTACCGTTGTTAAGGAGATTTTCGCAAATAAACGGTAAATTGCCGACTCCCATGTAAAAGGCAATGGTATCAACACCACGAGCCAGTCCTTCCCAATCAAGTACTGGTTTGCCCTCTTGCGATTTGTCATGGGCAGTAACGACTGCAAATGACTCTGCATACTCACGGTGGGTAACAGGAATTCCTGCATAAAGGGGGGCTGCAATCCCCGATGAAATGCCAGGGACAATTTCAAATGGAATTTGATATTCGGCCAGGGATGCCGCTTCTTCGCCAACTCTGCCAAACACGCCTGGGTCTCCGCCTTTTAAACGAACGACCCGCTTGCCTTCAAGAGCCTTCTCAACCAACAGCTCGTTGATATTCCCTTGGCGTAAAATATGGCGGTTCGGTAATTTCCCACAGTAAATCAGCTCGCAATCCGCTGGAGCGAACTCCAATAGCTTTGGATTGGCAAGCCGGTCATATAAAATCACTTCGGCTTGCTTTATAGCCTCCAGTCCTTTTACGGTGATTAAACGAACGTCCCCGGGTCCTGCTCCTACTAAAAATACTTTCCCATTTTTCATTCTGCAGCCATCCTTCCCATTTCGCTCTTATCTGACAATAAAAACGATATCTTCCTCTAATTCAACCTTAAATGTCCGTACTTGACCTACATCCGGTGACTGTACTTTACCATCTTTTAAGGATATTTTCCAATCATATACGGGACAATATACATACTCACCACTGACAAGGCCTTCTGAAAGGACGCCTCCTTTTGGATGGGGACTGCGGTTTTCAACAGCATAAACCTCTCCACTTGTTAATTTATATAGGGCAATTTCTGTATCATCGATTTTAATCGTATACCCAGATCGAACTCTAAAATTAGAATAGTTTGCTACTGGAATTCTTGTTATTGTTTGAAGCATATTGAATCACTCCCCAGCCTTAATAGTGTGTTTTGCATAATATTTATCTTGAATTTCTTCACTTTGAATCGCTTCATTCCAAGGTTCGATATATTTATTTAATGTTTTATCCATGCGATCGTTTAAGGCTTTCCGTGTTTCCTCATTGGCAAGTACTTCTCTCACATGATCCAAGCCAACACGTTCTACCCATTTTGAAGTACGCTCTAGGTAATTGGCTGTTTCACGATAATATTCAAGGTAAGCACCCGTGATTTCCATTACTTCCGCTTGTGTTTTCACTGTACATAGGAGGTCCCCCGCACGGAGGTCGACACCGCCGTTACCAGCGACATAAATCTCCCATCCGCCATCAATGCCGACAAAGCCAATGTCTTTGATTCCTGCTTCGGAACAGTTCCGTGGGCAGGCAGATACGCCCATTTTTACTTTATGAGGAGTATCGAGGCGTTCAAATTTCTTTTCAAGTTCGATTCCAAGTGCCATTGAATCTTGTGTTCCATAGCGGCAGAACTGAGCGCCGACACAAGTTTTTACGGTACGAAGCGTTTTTCCATAGGCATAACCAGATGGCATATCGAGCTCTTCCCACATACTTGGCAGGTCTTCTTTTTTCACTCCGAATAAACCAATCCGCTGTCCGCCTGTTAATTTTACGAGTGGTACCTCATACTTTTCAGCGACCTCGGCGATTTTTTTCAAATCAGCGGCTGTAGTTACCCCGCCGTACATTCTTGGTACAACCGAGTAGGTTCCGTCCTTTTGGATATTGGCATGCATTTTTTCATTGACGAGTCGGGAGTCACGATCGTCTTTGTATTCATCCATATGAATCATACCTAGATAGTAGTTGATGGCTGGACGGCATTTGGTACAGCCTTCCTCATTATTCCACTCAAGAACATTCATAACTTCTTTTACACTTGTTAAGCCTTTTTCTTTAATTTCCGCCACAACTTCATCACGGCTTAGGGTTGTACAACCGCACAGGCTTGTCTTTTGTGCTGCCGCTTCATCAAATTGGTCGCCTAGTGTATAGGCAAGAATATTGCTTACCATCGGTTTACAGCGTCCGCAAGAACGGCCTGCATTCGTACAATGGCTCACTTGATCCAGTGTGGTTAACCCTTGAGTTTTGATTGCTTCCACAATGGCGCCTTTTGTGACTCCATTACAGCCACAAACTAATTCATCATTCGGCATTGAAGCTACATCATCATTGCCGCCTTCAGCACTGCATTCAGATTGCAGCACCGATATACTGGTCATTCCGCTGATATCCTCTTTTTTGGTCAGCATTCGGAATAGTTTGGTGCTATCCTTGGTATCGCCATATAGCACGACACCAACAATCGTGTTATTTCTCGTTAAGATCTTTTTATAGACACCATCATATTCATTGTAGACCATGATCGATTTTGTTGAACCATCTTCAAAAATTTCTCCAGCAGAGAAAAGGTCCACGCCGGCTACCTTTAATTGTGTTCCTGTTACAGAGCCTTCATATGGTTCGCCTAAATTTCCACAAATACGGTTAGCCAGCACTTTTCCTTGTTCATATAACGGGGCCACCAAGCCATAGACAATTTCCCGGTGCTCCGCACATTCCCCCACTGCGTAAACATGCGGGACACTTGTTTCCATAAAGTCATTGACCACTATCCACGATTGACATAGATTCCGCTGTTTCTTGCCACTTCAGTGTTAGACTTAATCCCGATTGCCATAACCACCAGGTCCGCTTCCACCTGTGATTCTCTTTAAAGCGAATACCTGTTACTCGTTCGTTGCCAAGGATTTCAACCGTTTCTTTTTCCATTAAGAAGTTCATGCCCTGGCTTTCTAGTTCTGCCTTCAGTAAGGATGAAGCAACCGAATCCAGCTGTCGCTCCATTAGATGCGGCATTAAGTGAACAACATCAACCTTCATTCCCAGGTTTAACAGTCCTCTTGCTGCTTCAAGACCTAGAAGTCCGCCGCCGATGACCACGGCTTTCTTAAATTGCTGTGCTGACTTGATCATCATTTCACAATCATTGATATCACGAAATCCAGTCACACCGACTTTGTCTGCACCTGGAATTGGGAGGATGAAAGAATTCGAGCCAGTGGCAATAATTAATTCATCATATTCGACTTCCCTGCCTAAATTACTAACCACACGTTTTCCGTCCACATCAATGTTTACAATCGCTTCACCTGTAAACAATTGAATACTATTTTCTTTATACCAATCTAGCGGGTTAATGATGATATCTTCAAAGTTTGTATCCCCTTGAAGTATATTTGATAGTTTAATCCGATTATAGTTTGGATACGGTTCTTGTCCAAAAATAGTAATTTCAAATGGTTCAGTGGATACTTTGAGAATTTCCTCTATCGTTCTGACACCTGCCATACCATTTCCAATCATCACTAGTTTTTTCATTTATAGATCGCTCCTTATATATTAAATTATTAATTTTATGGTTAGTAAGGATTTCTTTATAGTTAGATTGTAAATGCTAGCGTCGATAAAATTTGTGAAGTACGTCACTATCCCAACAATTATGTGAATAATTTCACATAATTTCATAGTATATTTGAACAACAAAAAAATAGCACACAAAAAATGCATGCTATCTTCTCTAAACTACCTTTTTTTCGGTTTTCCTTATTTGAAAAGGTTTTACTAATGAATGAATCATCGGAACAAGCACACCAATTACTGCAACAGGGGCAAGTTCCCATAATACCAAGGGTGGAGTGATGAGAATACCAGTTTTATGGATTGCATACAAGGTAAGGAAATAAGCTGCGCTACCAGCAAGGCCTGCTAACCGGGAGTTTTTTCTAAACAATAAATAGCATAAAGGAATGAATAAAAGCGTTATCGGAACATAAGAGGTTGGATAACCAACTGCAGCAAAAATAGCTTTGCCTACAAACCTTAACAGGATATAAAGTGCCGTCGCCATCACAGGTATGGTATAATCGCGGCAATATCGGATGATTAGAATTGTTAGGAGAGCGACCATTAGGATTGAATAGATGGGATAGACCCATTCCGGAATGCCGCCAAAAATCTGTGAGGCAGGATCTGAGATTAGTTCAAGGATTTCCTTTGAGGCAATCGATTTTCCATGAATGTATTGATCATATGAAATGGCCCCGTTTTCCTGTTGCATATTCGGAAACATCAAGCATTCAAGGAGATACATGGCAAACCAAGTATGAATTGACCACCATGACGGTTGAATATCTCTCGTATATAGAAGGTAACCGCGCCAGACCCCAAAAATCATAATTGCTGTACCAATATAATAAATAAAATGGGTTGGACTCCATGTGGTTAAATCAATTCCATACGCAATATGATAGGTGAAATCTAGTGGGATCCCAATTAGGAATATAACGTAGCCTATTGTAATCAGGTTTCTAGAAAATCGGTCCAGATAATGTAAACGTCGCCACTCTTGAATTAACAAATATGCGCCTAAAGCAAAACCGATGGTATTAACAATATGGGGAATGGAGTATTCCTCAAATAAATATTTAAAATGATAAGAAGCATCCCATGCAGAACCAATAAATTTTAATAGAAAGGCAAGTACCCATAAACGATAATATTTCAACGATATCATCTCCTCTCTAGCGCTTATCCAAGTAAATCAAATATATCCCCAAAGATGGCAATAAGAATATAATTCACAGCCAGTGCAATCGCAAACGTGATTCCAGCGCCCCGAACATTTTTCTGTCGAAATAATTTATACATAAACGTAAGTCCTGCTGTGACAACAAAAATATTACAGATTAAAAATGTCCAAAGTAAATTTTCACTATGTTGGACTGATGTGACGTGAAATAGATATAATGGAATCAATTTTACAATCCCCCACACTTTTAGTTCCTTACTGCCTTTTCTCTATATTATCATTATTTTTACTATAGGTAGCTTTTTAAATTACATAAAATTCTTGCATTGGTTGAATTAGGTAATGTATTTTATCGAAAGTAAGTTTTCTATGTAAGGAGGAAAATTCAACCTGAAAAAACTTTTTTAGTCTACGCCCCCGAATAAAGTAACTTACATTATTATTCTTTACAAAAAAACCTCTTTCCACGTGTGGAAAGAGGTTTTTCTTTTATATTAATACATTTCTGAAGTTGTTTTTGCCTGCATATGAAGCAGCAAGTAGTCAGGACCGCCTGCTTTAGAATCAGTTCCGGACATATTGAAGCCGCCAAATGGCTGATAACCAACGATGGCTCCAGTACATGAACGGTTAAAGTACAGGTTTCCAACATGGAAGTCTTCACGAGCTTGTTCCATGTGAGCACGGTTTGTAGTAATAACTGCACCAGTTAAGCCGTATTCTGTGTTGTTCGCAATTTCAAGCGCCTCATCGAAGTTCTTTGCCTTGGTGAAACCAACAACAGGGCCAAAGATCTCTTCCTGCATAATACGTGCTTTAGGAGCAAGATCCGCAATAACCGTTGGTTTAATGAAATAACCTTTAGTATTATCTCCTTCGCCGCCAGCCATTAACTTGCCTTCTTGCTTGCCGATTTCAATGTATTCCATGATTTTTTTGAACGCATTATTGTCGTTAACAGGACCCATGAACGTAGCTTGTTCAGTTGGATCTCCAACCGTTAACTCATTAGTTAATTCAACGACGCGATTCAATACTTGATCGTAAACACTTTCTACGATTACCGCACGTGAACATGCAGAACATTTTTGACCTGAGAAGCCAAACGCACCTGCAACAATTGATTGAGCAGCAAGCTCAAGATCTGCTTCACTATCAACCACAATGGTATCTTTACCGCCCATTTCAGCAATCAAACGTTTCATCCATACTTGTCCTGGGTTCACTTTCGAAGAACGCTCGAAAATTCGAAGTCCAACATCACGGGAACCAGTAAAGCTGATAAAGCGAGTATCTTTATGGTCCACCAAATAGTCGCCCACTTCAGCACCGCTTCCTGGTACGAAGTTAAGAACACCTTTAGGCAGACCTGCTTCTTCCATGACTTCAACAAACTTCGCTGCAATCACTGGAGTAGTTGAAGCGGGTTTTAATAGAACCGGGTTACCAGAAACGATAGCTGCTACTGTAGTTCCTGCCATGATCGCAAATGGGAAATTCCATGGCGAGATAATAACACCAACACCAAGGGGAATATAGGAATAACGATTAAATTCGTTCGGACGGCTTTGAACGGGTACGCCATCTTTAAGTGCTAGCATTTGGCGTGCATAGTATTCAAGGAAATCAATTCCTTCAGCAGTATCTGCATCCGCTTCTCTCCATGGCTTACCAGCTTCTTTCGTCATAAGAGCAGAAAATTCGTGTTTGCGGCGGCGAATAATTGCTGCAGCTTTAAATAAAACATCCGCGCGGACTTCTGGTTTGACTTTTTTCCAAGTTTTAAATGCTCCGACAGCTGCTTGCATCGCCTTTTCAGCAAGTTCTTGGCTTGCTTTTGAAACCCGGCCAATTACTTCTTCCTTATTGGAAGGATTATAGGAAACAATTTTATCTTCTGTTGCAATTCTTTCTCCATCAATAACTAAGTCGTAATCCTGACCTAAATAACCTTCGACTGTTTTTAACGCCTTTAGATAGGCCTGACGGTTCTCTTCAATCGTAAAATCTGTAAATGGTTCATGCTTATAAGGTTGTACCATTTGTTAAACCCTCCTATGTATTAAAAACGTTTACACTCCACTTTTCATTCTAACATGTTTCATTTAAAGGCCGCAAACAAAGATAATTCAAAAAAAGAGACCCGGCAATATGCCAAGTCTTATTGATAAATATGGACAAACGGTTCCTCTTCATTAGCCTTTCGGACGATCAGTGCTTCAGGACCATCCACAGATGTAACACTTACCGAGACAGACAAATACTTAGGGAAATGTTCCATGACAAGTCCGGTTACATACTGCGTAAAACCTATTCCTTCTGTTTTTCCATAGAATTGAATTGGAATATTAATATTTAAATCCTGCAGTTGGTCTCCCATGTAAAAGGCTCTGCCAATCACACCATTATAGTTAGGAAAATACTCCTCCACATCCTGCTTAAAATTTAAAAACGCAGTGACATCATCACGATGTTCTTCCTGTGCATCTGCGGAAGGGAAAAGAAAGTACTTTTCATTTACATTTTCCCAGCCATTTAAAGTAGTGCTGCCATTGTCAACAGTGGAATAGGTAATGAAGTTTCCAGGAACGACGGAAGATTTGCTTGCTTGCTCAAACAAGGCAATCGTAATTGGAACGTCCTTTAAAGACTTTATGCTCCTCATACGCTTTATCACTTCTGCAGCTATTTTCTTCCCTTCACTGACCATTTCTGAATGCGGGACTTTTTCCTCAAGGGTGTCGCCGTCTGATGTCTGTTTATAGTAGTAAACTGAATTTAAGGCAAGGCCAATCGTAACACCGCCGAGTGTTACATTCCCCTTTTCATTTTTTATTAAGTAGTCGTGTTCTAAAATATGAGCTAAATAGATTGGCGAACTCGGTTCACCCTTGCTTCCAGTATCCACAGGATTCAGCCCAATATTATCAGCATCTTTTAGTGTAGGATCTACTTTTTTCTTTTCCTTGAACTGCTCTTTCGTGTATTTACGGTTTAACCAAAGTCTTATTGTCTCTTCTTTGATTTCCTGTCCTTCACGAAACAAATATTTTTCTGTATCAAAAGAATTTTGGGCAATTCTCATTAAGCCCATTTCAAACTCGTTTAAGTCATATCTTGTATTGATATTATTGACAACCAATCCGCGTGCTTCCCCTGGTTCAAATGGCAAAATTGTCCGGTAATAGCTGTCCGAAATATTATACTTTGGAATAATTGCCTTCCCTTTCACTTTCTCCTTCGTTTGCACAACCTCATTTTGCTTCTCAAAGTTTGGTGCACAGGCACTCAGCAAAAAGACAAGGGAGAGAGCGAGCAATGAGAACTTTCTCACGTCGATACACCTCTTATTTATTTAATTCAACTAGGAGTTTCTCCTCGTCCCACACTTCAATTCCTAGTTCTTGTGCCTTGGTTAGTTTTGAACCCGCCTCAACACCTGCAATGACAAGGTGTGTTTTTTTGCTGACACTTCCAGCCACATTCCCGCCCAGCGCTTCGATTTTATCCTTTGCTTCATTCCTGGATAAACGTTCCAGCTTTCCTGTAAGAACAACAGTCTTTCCTGCAAAGATGGAATCGGAATCTTCTGCAGAAACTGGTCTGGAACCCTTATATTCCATATTAACGCCAGCAATAACTAATTCGTTGATTAACTCCACAGCCTCTTCTTTTTCAAAAAAGGCGACGATAGAATCCGCCATTTTATCACCAATTTCATTAACCGCGATTAAATCTTCCTTGGTGGCAGCTGCGAGTTTGTCCATCGTACCAAATTGTTGGGCTAACGTTTTTGCGGCTTTGGCACCAACATGACGGATCCCTAGTCCAAATAAAAGCTTTTCAAGTGAATTATCTTTCGATATCTCAATGGCTTTAATAAGATTAGTAGCTGATTTCTCACCCATTCTTTCAAGGGCTAGAAGCTGTTCACGAGTAAGCTTATAAATATCGGCAACATCGGCAATTAATTTTTCAGCAAAAAGCTGGCTGATCACCTTTTCCCCAAGACCCTCGATGTTCATCGCGACCCTTGAAACAAAATGAATTAAGCCTTCCCGAAGCTGTGCAGGACATTTAGGGTTAATACAACGTAAAGCCACTTCTCCTTCAAAACGCACGAGCTCACTTTCACACTCGGGACAATGAGTCGGCATGTGGAATTCCACTTCTTCCCCTGTCCGCTGGTCAGCCAAAACATTGACCACCTCTGGAATAATATCTCCTGCCTTTTTGATAACGACTTTGTCACCAAGCTTGATATCCTTCTCCCGGATTAAATCCTCATTATGCAAGGATGCACGCTGTACAGTTGTTCCTGCTACTTTGACTGGCTCAAGAATGGCCGTAGGGGTAATCACACCTGTTCTACCAACACTTAACTCAATATCTAAAAGAGTTGTGACCACTTCTTCTGCAGGGAACTTGTAAGCAATGGCCCAGCGCGGACTTTTTGCTGTCGTTCCGAGTTCTGCCTGGTGGGCATAGGAATCTACTTTAATGACGATTCCATCAATCTCATAGGGAAGGTGCGGGCGCTTTTCGACCCAGCTATTGACATATTCGATCACTTCGTCAACCGATGCACACTTGTTCCGCTCATGATTCGTTTTAAAGCCGAGTCGATCCAAGTAATCTAGGCCATCACTATGTGACTCTATCCCACTGCTTTCACTGATATTTCCAATTCCATATAAAAAGACATCCAGCTTTCTAGAAGCAGCAATTTTCGGATCAAGCTGTCTTAGCGATCCTGCTGCTGCATTTCTAGGGTTGGCAAATAGCTCCTCGCCGCGTTCTTCCCTTGTTTGATTCAAGGCCTCAAACGAGCGTTTGGGCATAAAAGCTTCGCCGCGAACCTCCAAGGAAACATTTTCGCGGAGACGGAGCGGGACGGATTTGATGGTTTTTATATTAGCGGTAATATCTTCACCAATGGTCCCATCGCCACGGGTAGCGCCTTGTGCAAATAGACCATCCTCATATCGTAACGATACAGCCAGGCCGTCAATTTTCAACTCACATACATAAGAAATATCGTCCCCGACAGCTTGACGGATACGACGGTCAAAATCCCTTAAATCTTGCTCGTTAAAAGCATTGCCAAGACTAAGCATCGGTGTACGATGCTCTACCTTTTCAAACAGATCGAGCACGGTACCGCCAACCCTCAGTGACGGGGAATCTGCTGTTTTTAATTGCGGAAATTTCTCCTCAAGTTCCAACAGTTCATGCATTAATTTGTCATATTCAGCATCTGGTACAGATGGTTTGTCTAAAACATAGTATTCATAGCCATAGTGATTTAGCTGGCTGCTTATTTCAGTAATTCTCTTTTCTGCACGTTGAAGGTCCATATATTCAGTCCTTTCACCCGAAAATTTTCATAAGTAACTGGTCAGCCACTCATGAAAACTTTCGTTAATCTATCATTTACGCTTTATTAATCGGAGCAAATTTGGCTAACAGGCGTTTGATTCCAACCGGACTTGGAAAAGCAATATCTAACTCCGTTCCTTCCCCTTGGCCTTTTACACTTACAACGGTTCCGATACCCCATTTACCATGTTGGGCTTTATCGCCAACCTTCCAGCCAGCCTCATCGCCAGAAGGAGCTGAAACTGGGCGCATAACTGGTTTTCTGGCTGCAGCCGGTGTACCAAATGACGTTTTCGGCGTTCCGAACGATGTGCTGCGTCCTGAGCCAAATGAATTTCCAGTCGACCCAAAAGGTGAATTCACTTTTTTCTCCGCTCGTTCGACTCCTTCGATCAGGTCTTCAGGGATTTCTTTTATAAAGCGAGAAGGTGGATTCATATTGGTTCTCCCAAACAATGTTCTCATTTGGGCGTTTGACAGGAACAGTGTTTGCTCCGCTCTAGTAATTCCTACATAGGCTAGACGGCGCTCTTCTTCCATTTCTACTTCTTCCATCAATGATCGGCTATGAGGGAATACACCTTCTTCCATACCAATCAAGAAGACAACCGGGAATTCCAGCCCTTTAGCCGAGTGCAAGGTCATAAGCGTAATTGAATCTGCCTTTTCACCATCGTCATCAAGCGAATCAATATCAGCTACCAGGGCCAAATCAGTTAAAAAGGCAACAAGACTCTTATCTTCACTTGAATCTTCAAAGCTTTTCGTCACAGATAATAATTCCTCAAGGTTTTCGAGGCGGCTTTGGGCTTCCAGCGATTTTTCCGCTTTGAGCATTTCACGGTACCCAGATTTTTCCAGTACTTCTTCAACTAGTTCTGTAACAGACAGAAACTCTTGCATATTGGTATAATTACCGATTAAATCGCGAAATTCCCTTGCCGCTTTGGTGATTTTCGGACTTAATCCTAATAATTCTACAGACTCAAGTGCTTGGAAAAGGGATAAATCATGCATATCGGCAAAATCAGCAATTTTATCAACGGAGCTTGAACCAATCCCCCGCTTTGGAACATTAATAACACGACGTAAGCTAATATCATCATCAGGATTGGAAATTAGGCGTAAATAAGCCAGCATATCCTTAATTTCTTTCCTGTCATAGAACTTTGTTCCGCCCACGATTGAGTACTCGATATTCGATTTTAGAAGCACTTCCTCCATGACACGGGACTGAGCGTTCGTGCGATACAGGATGGCAATGTCGGTTAATTTATTCTGATGATTACGGGTTAATTCTTTAATTTTTCCAGCAACGAATTGTGCTTCCCCCTGCTCACTGTCCGCACGGTAATAAACAAGTTTGTTGCCTTCCGGGTTTTCGGTCCATAGGTTCTTCGCTTTACGGTTTAGATTGTTTTGGATGACCTTATTGGCAGCTAGAAGAATCCTTTTTGTTGAACGATAGTTTTGCTCTAGTAAAATAACCGTTGCGTTCGGATAGTCTTTTTCAAACGAAAGGATATTTGCGATATCCGCTCCGCGCCATCGATAAATGGATTGGTCAGAATCCCCTACTACGCATAAATTCTTGAAACGACTTGCAAGTAACTTTACTAACAGATACTGTGCTTTGTTCGTATCCTGATACTCATCGACATGAATATATTGAAACTTGCGCTGATAATATTCGAGGACATCAGGAACACGTCTAAATAATTGAATTGTCAGCATAATGAGATCATCAAAGTCCAGTGCTTGATTCTTTCGTAGTCGCTTCTGGTATTCTTCGTAGACATTACCTACGACGTCTTCAAAATAGCCTCCACCTGTTTTCTTATATTCGGCAGGTTCGATTAACTCATTTTTCGCTGAGCTGATGGCTCCTAAAATGGCACGTGGATCAAATTTCTTCGGATCAATATTTTTTTCCTTAAGAATTCCTTTGACCACGGATAGCTGATCAGTTGAATCAAGAATCGTAAAATTACGATTAAAGCCGATTCGGTCAATATCTCTGCGTAAAATTCTTACACACATCGAGTGAAAGGTAGAAATCCAAATTTCTTCGGCAGCCCCGCCCATCATTTTTCCGATACGATCTCTCATCTCTCGTGCGGCTTTATTTGTAAACGTAATCGCTAAAATATTATAAGGATTTACTCTTTTTTCTACAATCAAATAGCCAATTCGATGTGTCAGAACTCTTGTCTTACCACTTCCGGCACCAGCCATTAGTAACAGCGGTCCATCGGTTGCCTTAACGGCACTTTGCTGCTCTGGATTCAGTCCGTTTAATAGCTTATCAGTTAAATATTGCATTTAATATCCACCACCATCACAAACATTTGTTCTTATTTTAATATTAACTCTATTTTTCTACTTTAGCAATGATCGGTCAATCTTTACTGTTTCCAAGGCTAGGTCAAAATTTTCATAAATGGCATTTCCGACCACAATGACATCAGCATGCTTGGCCATTTCTGCGGCATGTTCAATGGTTGATATTCCTCCACCATAAAAAAGGATTGTATTATCAAGCGACTTTTTTACGTTCGCAACCAGTTCAACATCACCATATTTACCGCTATATTCTACATAAAATATCGGCAGCTGAAACATTTTTTCAGCCATTACCGCGTAAGCAATTACCTCTTCATTGGTTATGTTTGTTTTCGCATTTGTCAGTTTCGCAGCTTTGCAGTCCTCGTTTAAAATGCAATAGCCTTCCATGATAATTTCTTCCCAATCCATGATTTCACCAAATTCCTTAACCGCTTGGTGGTGAAGTCCTGTAATCCATTTGGTATCGCTGCTATTTAAAATGGTTGGAATAAAATAAAGGTCGAATCCTGGTGTAACCGTCTCAATCGTTGATACTTCAAGGACACATGGGACCGAAAACCTGCGAATTCTTGCCATCAAATCGAGGACTTTTTCTAATGTAATCCCATCTGTCCCACCTACGATAATGGCATCGGTTCCTGATTCACAGATTTTTTCTAAACGGTCCTCTGCTATTTCTTTATTTGGGTCGAGTTTAAACACATGCCGCCACTCGCGAAAATCATACATCAAAAAGATCCTCCCATATCATTAATTCCATTTCACCATTATAGCACTAGCCGATTCGATAAAAAAAGAAAACACTAAATCTAAATATAGAAATCATAACCAATTTTAAAGGTGAAAAAGAAAAACCGAAGAGCAATTTCTCCGGTTTGTTTATTCTTGTTTAGTTGCAGTCGTTTCGCCCTTAACTCGTTCAAGGACCATTTCATACGTATCGTTTCCATAGTTCAAGCAGCGTTTCACCCGTGAAATGGTGGCTGTGCTCGCTCCGGTTTCCGTTTCAATTTTGTGATACGTATTCCCTTCGCGAAGCATTCTTGCTACATCAAGGCGCTGTGCTAATGACTGAATTTCATTAATTGTGCATAAATCGTCAAAAAAGCGATAGCACTCTTCAAGATCATTTAAGGAAAGAACGGCTTGAAACAATTGATCAAGCTCCTTACCCCGTAATTTATTAATTTGCATATTGTTTACCCCTTTAAAATGTCTATTTAGTTTACATCAAACGTGGCAATATTCTGCAGACCAGGTTTGGTTGGAACAACATTGACCCATGTTTTTCCTGGTACGAGTGGAACCTCTTCACCATTTTTGACTGGAACAATTTCACCGTTCTTATTCATCCACTCCACTTGGTTGACCTTACCCTTTTGAAGCAAATAGGCTTTTCCGCCAGACTTAAAATCGATATCTCGGCGCCCATAGGAATCGATAAACTGATGCTCAGCTTCGATAATAAAAATATTATCCAACAAAACAGGCTCTTTTGTATCTAAATCAATGGTTTGCTCGTTGCCTGAAAAACGAATATATTTACCGATCGTATCGTCAAATTTAAAGACTGAATTGGAAATTCCACTCTTAGAATAAGTAATCTTAACAGATTTAGCATCCTTACCCGTAATATTTTTACTTTCTTCTTCTGTGAAAAATTTAAATGGTGCTGGACTTTTTCCCATTGAGTATTTCTTCTGCTTAGCACCTTTTAAAATGTTTTCATACGTAATATAGGAGTTATGGGGTGCTTTTCGGGTTTTAGAGCGTTTAAATAGTGTACCATCATAGACCATCCCATTTAAATTATCAATATAGTTACCATTTAAGAGTTTCTTTGCTTCCGGGCTATAGCCATGGGCAATGTAAAGGGCATTAAGTCCTTTTGCCAAGTATATATAATAGTCCCTTGCACTCCTTACCGGACCAATATTTGCCGGCTTTTCACTTTGAAATACTGCCAGGAAGCGAGTGATATCACCCTCTGCTAGAATTTCATAGACGATATCTGCCTTGTTCAGGCCCGATTGGGGTCTTGCTTTTGGGTGATTATTAATCATTACAGCTACCGCTCTTCCATCTGTGCTGGTTTCAGAGCCAATCCCTGTTAATGGATAAGAATACGGGTCAACTTGTTTCTCTTCGGGTTTATTCTCTGTTTGAGTTACAGGTTTTTCCTTCTTTACTGTTTCCTTAACCTTTTCCTTATCACTACACCCAGAAAGTAGTAACAGGAAAGCTATCACGAAAACAACCCATTTTTTCATTTTCATGAACACACCCCTATTTACTTTCAATAAAGAAAAACACTTTCACGCTTTAAAATTTTACTCACTTACAGTTTAACGCATTATTGACGGAAAGAGTACTGTTTTATTCATTACATCGTACATTCCCTGTGGGGTAATCCGAATGTAAGGCAAATGTGTTGCAGAAAAGAAGGCAAGACTGTATATAGGATCTAAAAATGAATAGCCTCGTTCTTTTAACTCGGTAAGCAGTCTTTTTTCATGACTGATTAATTCTTCGATTGGAAGGTTTGACATGATTCCACCTAAAGTTAATGGTATCTCGCACACGACCTGATTGTCCTCAACCATCACAATGCCGCCGCCTAATTCTTTCATTCTATTAAAAGCCTGGAGCATATCTTGTTTATTTTTTCCTATTAAAATAATATCTCCGGTATTTGAATACGAACTGGCCAACGCTGATAATGTAGTCGCAAATCCCTTTAATAACGTATTAATTCTCCATTTCCCATTGCGGTCAATCAATGTAAAAAAGCATTCATCATGATGTGATGGCAGTTCATCTCCTGAAGCATCAATTGAAATGGAATATGGCTTGGTGATGACGGCATTTTCCATCTTGATCCCAAACGGCATGGAAAACTGCATATCATCTACTGACAAATCCCAATCCAACTCCATCGGCTTTAATCCATATTCGTTCCAAGTAATTGGAGGGTAGGCATCGGCCACTCGCTGTCCATCCCGTTTGACCCATTTTCCTTTCGCTAGAACGGAAACAGGTGTTGGATTTTCAATACTGGATAAGAAGTTTATATTTGCTACCCGGCCAGTTGCAATATTACCATGGAGATGATCAATATTGTAATAGCGGGCAATGTTTACTGTTGCCATGTTATAGGCATCAATAACTGGAACACCTTTTTCAATGGCAATGCGAATCATTGCATCAGTGACTCCTTGCTCGTAAAAGGTTGAGGAAGAGCCATCAGTATTAAATATTAATCTATCATATGCCTCTATACCTAGTCGCTTCATATCATCCAATATGTTCGGAAGATCAGGTCGAATCGATGAATACCTTAAAGACACCATATACCCTTGCATTAATCGGTTATATACTTCTTCACCTGTCATCGCTTCATGGTCAGAGTCCGCACCAAGCAGCATCATTTTTGCCAATGTTTTTTCCGAAGCTCCTGGAAAGTGGCCTTCAATTTGCTTGCGCATCCGTTTTGCTTCTTGAATCCAATGGAGCATCATATCATCTCCATCAAGCAGTTTGGGCCATCCTGTCAATTCCCCGCCCTGAAGAACCGCATCGTGCTCAAGCCATGATTTAACATTACTATGTGAAAAAATTTCTTCTTCATGCAGAATTTCTGTTTGTGAATCAAAACGGCTCCACCAAAACATCGTTGTTGGAATAGAGCGAAGATCCTTTAATAATGTAAACGCTTCCCTTTTTTCCAAATGTAAAACAAGGGCCATATTGTCATTAATTAATGTCGTTGTTCCAAACTGGGATGCATACGCAGCCAGTGTTTGGGGATTATATAATTGAAACGGATGGGCATGTGGTTCAATGTATCCCGGAACAAGAATCTCATTGGTGCAATCAATGATTTCACAGTTATCAAGATGTGTTGGCAAGTTCTCACCCACATAAACAATCCGATCTTCACAAATCCAAATATTTGCTCTTAACCACTTTTGAAACGTCTGATTTAAATACAAGGCGTTTTTCAATAAAATGGTTGGAGACGTTTTTCCATCCAAAACGGATACATGCATGCGTAAGTGTTTATTTTTCCAGCGGTAGCGTTGCTCTAGCATACGTCTTCCCTCCCCTTTTTAAAAAACTATCTATACAATAATAAGTTGATTTAACAGTAAAGAAAGCCCTTACAAAAAATTCTTTAGATACAATATTATCATATCTTACTATTTAAAGCATTAAAGAATTGATAATAATTGTAAACAATTTGTGAAGGAGTGAACAAAATGAATGTTAAACCAAATATTAGTATCTTAAATGCATTAATTCGGATTACGATTGGCTTAACGATTCTTTCCTGGACTACCTCTAAGCTTGTCAAACACCCTTGGAGAGATTCTTATTTGTTTGTCGCCTTGTGTGGAGCAATGAAGGTAGCAGAGGGAATTGTCCGCTATTGTCCGCTTACTGCTTTATTTGAAAAATGTCAGTGCATGATCGAGGATCACGATCGGGCGGTGGATTCAATGGATGGAATGGAAGGACTTAATGGGGATGGAGATCAATTGGTACCCTATAATCCAACTTAAATTTGAATTTGGAGACTCCTGTTAGTATTTGTAAATATTTTCAATTTTACGTAAAAATAATTCAAGTTTTGGTGGATAAATTTAATTTTTCGTATAAATAATTTATATTTTGGTGGATAAAATTCAATTTTTCGTAGAAATAGCCCAAATTTTATAAAAAGAATCAAATTTCACCTTTATTTTGCTAAAAAAGAGCTGACCCTAAAGCGGTCAGCCCTTAATTGGAGTTGATTGTTCATGTTTTGGGAGTATCTAACGGATATGTCGTTTGTTCTAATTGCCATTATCGGCAGCATTGTCGCACTTCTTTATGTGTTTATCCGTCGAACTGGAAAGAGGCGAGCCCGTTAGCGCGAAACGGGTTGGATCGCTTTTGCACCGATATCTTTTCGATAAAAGACACCATCACATGTTAACTTTTCAAGTTCACGATACACTTTTTCTTGCGCTTCTACTATACTTTCGGCTTTGGCTCCTACAAGAAGGACCCTGCCTCCAGCAGTAACAAACTCACCTGCATCATTTTTCACTGTTCCTGCATGAAAAGTGAAAACCTCTTGATCATTTAAATCTGCTAATCCTGTTAACACTGCACCCTTTTCATATGCCTCAGGGTACCCTTTCGCAGCCACTACAGCACCGATCATAGCCTGGTCATCCCATTCAAGAGTGGGACATCCTCTATTTAAGAGCTCCAACACGACTTGAACTAAATCCGATTTCAATCTAGGCAGCACTACTTGTGTCTCTGGATCACCAAAACGGGCATTAAATTCAATCACCTTTGGACCATCAGGTGTTTTTATCAAACCCGCATATAACACGCCGCAAAAACTTCTGCCTTCCTGCACCATTGCTTTTGCAGCCGGAATAAGGACAGTATCAACAGCTGTTTGAACGGTCTCCGCACCGATTTGAGGAACAGGTGAGTAAGCACCCATTCCTCCTGTATTTGGACCAAGGTCACCATCATAGGCGCGTTTATGATCTTGAGCGATTTCTAATGGTACGACGACCTCACCATTCACCAATGCCATTAACGAAAATTCCTCACCCGCTAAAAACTCTTCAATGACTACACGGGATGACGCTGCACCGAATTTTGCATCAATAAGCATTTCTTCCACGCTAGCGAGGGCCTCTTCTTTCGTGAGCGCTACGGTGACACCTTTTCCTGCTGCTAATCCGTCAGCTTTAATGACAATCGGCGCACCTTTTTCCTCAATATAGTTACGGGCATCCTCATATTTAGTGAAAACAGCATAATCAGCCGTAGGAATATGATATTTCTTCATTAATTCCTTTGCGAATGACTTACTTCCTTCGATCTCGGCTGCTGCTTGGCGCGGACCGAATACGGCCAAACCAGCAGCTTCAAATTTGTCAGCAAGTCCCTCCAGCAAGGGTACCTCAGGTCCAATAATCGTTAAGCCCACTCCATTGTCCTTAGCGAACTGAAGGAGCTGTTCATGTTCCGACTCTGCAATCGAGACAAGTTCCGCTACATCTGCCATTCCGGGATTACCAGGAGCAACAAATACTTTTTCTAATCCTGCGCTTTCACTTACTTTTCGGCAAATTGCATGTTCTCTACCGCCACGGCCGATAATCAGTACGTTCATCGAATGCCCTCCATCGGTTTAATGTTTGAAATGTCTAACTCCTGTAAACACCATTGCAATTCCATATTCATCAGCCTTTTTAATCGAATCCTCATCACGGATGGATCCGCCTGGCTGAATAATTGCCGTAATTCCAGCTTTCGCCGCTGCTTCAACGGTATCGTCCATTGGGAAAAAGGCGTCTGATGCAAGAGCCGCTCCCTCAGCCTTTGTACCAGCTTGCTTCAACGCAATTTCAGCCGCACCTACTCGGTTCATCTGTCCAGCACCAATACCAATTGTCATATCCTCATTCGTAACCACAATCGCATTTGATTTCACATGCTTGACAACTTTCCAGCCCAGCTTTAATGCTTCCCATTCTGCATCTGTCGGTTGTCTTTTCGTAGCAACCGTGACGTTCGCATCTTCTAATGTATAACGGTCTTGCTCTTGAACTAACAATCCGCCTTCAATCGTTGTCATTTTTAGCTCTGGTTTTTTAACATCATTAAATGGAATGGTTAACAGGCGAAGATTCTTTTTCCCAGTTAAAATCGCTAATGCTTCCTCTGAGAAGGAAGGCGCAATGATAATCTCTAAGAAAATTTCATGAAGTTTCCTTGCTGTTTGGGCATCTACTTCACGGTTAAAAGCAATGATTCCGCCAAAAATGGACACAGGATCGGCCGCAAATGCTTTTGTGAACGCATCATACCCTGTTTCACCTGTTCCAACACCGCATGGGTTCATATGCTTTACGGCTACAGCCGCTGGTCCTGCAAACTCTTTAACAATCTGCAGGGCTGCATCCGCATCGTTGATATTGTTATAAGATAGCTCTTTTCCATGAAGCTGGACGGCATTCGCAATCGAGAATGTCGAACCAAGTGGCTTTTTATAAAAAGCTGCTTGTTGGTGTGGATTTTCCCCATAACGAAGAGATTGTTTTAATTCATATGTTACGGTTAATGTCTCTGGGTTTTTTTCTTCAGCCAATTGGGTCATATACTCCGCAATTAAGGCATCATAGGCTGCCGTGTGGCGGAACACCTTTGCTGCAAGCTTTCTTCTTGTTTCAAACTTCGTTTCACCATTTGCTTTTAATTCAGCAATTACAGTCTCATAGTCAGTTGGATCGACCACAACAGTGACATATTGATGGTTTTTGGCAGAAGCACGAAGCATCGTTGGACCGCCGATATCAATATTTTCAATCGCATCGGCAACTGTAACATCTGGTTTTTCGATTGTTTGCTGGAAAGGATAAAGATTGACGCAAACCAGTTGAATTGCTTGTATTCCATGCTCGTCTAGCTGTTGTTGATGCTTTACATCATCCTGTTTTGCAAGCAAGCCGCCATGGATCAATGGATTTAATGTTTTCACACGACCTTCTAAAATTTCCGGAAAATTAGTTACATCACTAACGCTAAGAACAGGTATACCCTGCTCTTGAAGAGCCTTTTTCGTGCCTCCTGTGGAAATAAGTTCATATCCTAGGCTGACCAAATCCCTTGCAAATTCAGTTATTCCATTTTTGTCAGAAACACTAATTAGCGCGCGCTTTTGTGTCATTGATTACATCTCCTTGTGTCAATAGCATTTGCAGTACGGATGGATAAAGTTTATGTTCGCTTTTCTGGATTTTCTGCTGTAGGCTTTCTCTTGTCTCATTTTCGTCGAGTCGAACCCGCTCCTGAATAATGATTGGGCCCGTATCCATTCCCTCATCAACAAAATGGATGGTGACACCGCTCCACTTCACTTGAGCAGCCAATGCCTGCCCTATCGCATCTTTACCAGGGAAAGCTGGAAGCAGTGAAGGATGGATATTGATGATTCTTCCTTTATACTCAGCTAACAATTTCGAACCAATCAAGCGCATGTATCCGGCAAGGACAATGAATTCTACACCTGAGGTCTTTAATTGAGCTAAAATTTCTTCCTCATAATGTTCCTTACTAGTATAGTCCTTTGCGGTAAAAACAAAACTCGGGATTTTTGCTGCTCTTGCTCTTTCAATCGCAAAAGCACCCGGTTTGTCGCAAACTAAAAGAGAAATATTTGCATCAAGTTGGCCTGCTTGAACTACATCAATAATGGCCTGAAAATTACTTCCGCTCCCTGATGCAAACACAGCTATCTTTTTCATAGGCGGCCACCTTGAGCCTTGATGTTAATTCCTTCATTCCCAGTTACCACACCAATTTCATAAGCGGTCTCCCCAGATTGGTTAAAATGTTCTAACAGGTCAGCTGCGTTTTCCGGATCCACAGCAATCACCATGCCGATCCCCATGTTAAAAATATTATACATCTCTTGGTAATCAATTTGTCCATGAGAAGATAGTAGTTTAAAAACAGGTGGGATATCCCAGCTTTTTTCATACAACTCTGCACCTAGACCCGCTGGCAGCATGCGCGGAATATTTTCAATAAATCCGCCGCCTGTTATATGAGCCATACCTTTTAATTGGAACTTTTTCAACGCGGACAAAATCGGTTTCACATAAATTTTTGTAGGCTTGAGCAACTCTTCTCCTAATGTACACCCGAGTTCATCAACAAAATCAAGTAACGACCAGTCATTAAATACTTTTCTTACAAGTGAATAACCATTGCTATGAATACCGCTCGATGCTAAGCCAATCAGCACATCACCCGCTTGAATCGTTTCGCCCGTAATGAGCTGCGATTTTTCACAGGCACCAACCGTAAATCCGGCTAAATCATACTCCGTTTCACTATACAATCCAGGCATTTCAGCTGTTTCACCGCCAACTAGCGCACAGCCAGCCTGCTCACAACCGTCGGCAATTCCTTTGACAATTGCCTCAATTTTTTCAGGCTCCGCTTTTCCACACGCAATGTAATCTAAAAAGAACAAGGGCTCTGCACCCTGTACAACAATATCATTAACACACATCGCGACTGCATCGATTCCAATCGTATCATGCTTATCCATCCAAAAGGCAATCATCAGTTTCGTGCCCACCCCATCGGTGCCTGACACCAAAACTGGTTCTTTTAATTGGAGTGCGGATAAATCAAACATGCCGCCAAATCCACCCAAACCGCCAAGGACGCCAGCCCGGGCTGTTTTTTGAACATGCTTTTTCATTCTCTCTACTGCTTCATAGCCTGCTTCAATATTAACTCCTGCTTGCTTATACGCATTTGCCACGCTGCTCGCCCCTTCTACTTTTGGTAATAATATTGGAGTGTGTCAGGGTAAATTTCGGTTGGGTAATTTCCGGTAAAACAGCCAAGGCAATAACCGCTTGTGCCGTCCCCATCTTTTCTACCAATCGCTTCGATCATTCCCTCCACGCTAATAAACGTTAGCGTGTCCGCACCAATCAGTTCTCTCATTTCTTCGATCGATTTATCAGAGGCAATCAATTCTTCTTTTGTCGAGGTATCAATTCCATAGAAGCACGGATTTTTAATCGGAGGAGAAGTAATGACCACGTGAACCTCTGTTGCTCCTGCGTCTTTTAGCATCGTGACAATCCGCCTGCTTGTTGTTCCTCGAACAATCGAATCGTCCACCATCACGACTCTCTTTCCTTCTACTACGCCACGTACAGGGGAAAGCTTCATTTTTACCCCTTGCTCTCGTAACGATTGAGAAGGCTGGATGAACGTCCTTCCGACATAGCGGTTTTTGACTAATCCCATTTCATAAGGAATTCCCGTTGCTTCCGCATAACCAATCGCCGCTGAAATACTAGAATCCGGTACACCTGTGACGACATCCGCCTCAAACGGGGCTTCTACTGCCATTCTTTTCCCGAGGTTTTTACGGGCGGTATGAACGTTGATTCCTTGAATGTTACTGTCCGGTCTTGAAAAATAAATATATTCCATCGTACAAATAGCTTTCGTTGTACTTACAGCGAATTGTTCAGAAGTTATGCCCTCATCATTGATAATTAATAGTTCCCCCGGGCGAATATCGCGAATATATTCCGCACCTATTACATCAAAAGCACAGGTTTCTGATGCAACAATATAGGCATCACCAAGGCATCCGAGCGAAAGAGGTCTTAAGCCGTGCGGATCAAGTGCCACCATTAATTCGTTTTCTGTCATAATAAGGTAGGCATACGCCCCTTTTAACATCGAGAGTGCGTTTTTGGCACGGTCCCTTGAATCAGCATAACCGCTTCTTTTCATAAGGTGAGCTAAAACCTCAGTATCAGAGCTGGTTTGAAAAATACTCCCTTGAGCCTCAAGCTGATGTTTTAATGAGTTCACATTAACTAGGTTGCCGTTATGTGCAAGGGCAAGACTTCCCATTTGTGAATGAAACAAGAGCGGCTGAACATTTTCGTACCCGCCGCCGCCTGCTGTTGCATACCGAACGTGTCCAATCGCTGCAGTACCTGTCAATTCCTTCATGGCACTAGCCGTAAAGATTTCGGACACGAGCCCTTCACCCTTTACGCCTTTTAGCTTACTTCCATCAGATACAACAATACCTGTTCCTTCCTGGCCGCGATGCTGAAGGCTGTGAAGTCCGTAATAGGTAAGCTGTGCTGCGTCTACATGTCCCCAAACCCCAAAAATTCCACACTCTTCATTTAATCCCTTGATTTCAGGTAACATGGGATCGCCCCTTTCCAGGCATCTTTTAATTCTTCAATTGAAGCTTCAAGTACGGTTGACTCACCCATTGTGATTTGCAATTTAGCTGTATCATTCACTAAACCGATTTGTACTGCGTCTACTAAGCTTTCAAATTCAAGCTTATCTTCTTCTTTTACCGACAAAAGGAAACGAGATTGTGTTTCACTGAATAAGGCAGAAACTAGGTTCCCCGCTATTTCTACTTCCGCTCCAAGCTTTTCATTCGCAAAAAGACATTCAGCTAACCCAACGGCTAAACCGCCTTCTGATAGGTCATGAGCTGATTGAACCAATCCTTCACGAATCGCAGCTAGGACCTGATTCTGTCTTTCTTTTTCAATCGTTATATTTAATTCAGGGGCTTTACCGAACACCTTTCCGTTCAGAAGCTTTTGCAGTTCACTGCCGCCGAATTCATCCTTTGTCTCCCCGACTAAATAAATAAGGTTGCCGCTATTTTTAAAGTGCTGTGTCGTAATATGATCAATATCGGTTACTAAACCAACCATCCCGACGACTGGTGTTGGATAGATCGCTGTTCCACTTGTTTCGTTATATAAAGAGACGTTTCCACCAATTACCGGTGTCTCAAGAACACGGCAGGCTTCGCTCATGCCATCAGCAGCTTTTTCAATCTGCCAGAACACTTCTGGTTTTTCCGGGTTTCCGAAATTTAGGTTGTCTGTAATCGCTAATGGTTCCGCACCAGAACAAACAATATTGCGGGCTGCTTCTGCCACGGCGATCTTCCCACCCATTTCTGGATCTAAATAGACATAGCGGGAATTACAATCCGTTGTCATCGCTAATGCTTTCCTTGTTCCGCGAATTCTAACAACGGCAGCATCTGATCCTGGGGAAACGACTGTATTGGTACGCACCATGTAATCGTACTGCTCATACACCCATTCCTTACTTGCAACAGTTGGCTGACATAAAATTTGTAAAAGCGTTTCTTTCACATCATCTACCTGTGGAATTTCGTTCTCCATCGCCTGGAATTCTTTAAAATAGCTTGGTTCTTTTGACGGTTTTTGGTAAACCGGTGCATCTTCCGCTAACGCATCAGCCGGAACGTCCGCAACGATTTCCCCGTTATGAATGAGACGAAGCTGTTTATCGCTTGTTACTGTCCCGATACCAACTGCTTCAAGTCCGTATTTTTCAAAAAGCTCGACGATTTCTTGTTCTCTACCTTTTTTCACGACGATGAGCATCCGTTCTTGGGATTCAGACAACATCATTTCGTAAGCAGACATCCCTGTTTCCCGCTGTGGAACCAAGTCTAAATTCATTTCAATTCCCATTCCTGCTTTACTGGCCATTTCCGCAGATGAGCTGACAAGTCCCGCTGCACCCATGTCCTGAATACCAACAAGTGCATCAAAATGAATTAATTCTAAGCAGGCTTCAAGCAGTAATTTTTCCATAAATGGGTCGCCTACTTGAACTGCAGGACGATCCTCATTGGATTGTTCCGTTAATTCCTCGGAAGCAAAGGTTGCACCATGAATTCCGTCTCGGCCAGTTTTAGCCCCAACATACATAACAGTATTGCCTTCACCATGTGCTTGCCCTTTTTTAATGTCCTTATGGTCAATTAGTCCAACACACATGGCATTGACTAACGGATTTCCTTCATAGCAAGGGTCGAATTGGATTTCGCCGCCAACTGTTGGAATTCCAATACAGTTGCCATAGCCGGCAATCCCTGCAACGACCTCTTTAAATAAATAGCGTACCCGGGCGGAGTCTAGTTCACCAAAGCGAAGCGAGTTTAACATAGCGATTGGTCTTGCTCCCATCGAGAAAACATCGCGGATAATACCGCCTACGCCGGTTGCTGCTCCTTGATATGGTTCAATAGCTGATGGGTGATTATGACTTTCTATTTTAAAAACAACAGCCTGTTCATCGCCGATATCGACGATACCCGCACCTTCACCAGGTCCTTGTAAAACTCGTTCCCCTGTAATCGGGAACTTTCTAAGAATCGGCTTCGAATTTTTGTAGCTGCAATGTTCCGACCACATGACGGAAAATAAACCTGTTTCGGTATAATTCGGTGTACGTCCAAGAATGTTTTCAACCATTGCAAATTCTTCGTCGGACAAACCCATTTGCTGATATATTTTTTCTGCTTTGATCTGGTTAGGATTTGGTTCAAGCGTTGACAACATGTGCTTCCCTCCAAGCTTTTACAATCGATTGGAACATTTTCAGTCCATCGGCGCCGCCTAATAGTTCATCTACTGCTCTTTCCGGGTGTGGCATCATCCCAAGAACATTTCCTTTTTCATTGGTAATTCCAGCGATATCAGCAAGACTACCGTTCGGATTCTGATTATAGGTAAAAACAATTTGATTATTTTCTTTCAGCTTCGCAAGTGTTTCCTCGTCACAATAGTAATTTCCTTCACCGTGCGCAACAGGGACAACAATAGATTCCCCTTTGCTGTATTCAGAGGTAAACATCGTCTGATTGTTTTCTACTTTTAACTCAACAGGCTTACAAATAAATGAGAGGCTTTCGTTTCGTCTCATAGCCCCTGGAAGTAACCCTGCTTCGAGCAGAATTTGAAATCCGTTACATACTCCAAGAACCGGCTTTCCTGCTTCTGCCGCTTTGATGACTTCTTTCATAACATTACTAAATCTAGCAATAGCTCCAGTGCGCAAATAGTCACCATAAGAAAAGCCGCCTGGAAGCAAAATTCCATCAAATTCTTCTAAGCTTTCGGAATCATGCCAAACATATTCAACTTGCTCTCCAAGTTCATCTTGAATGGCATGAAACATATCAACGTCACAATTTGATCCTGGGAAGACGATGACCGCAAATTTCACAGAGTAACACACTCCTCTACTTCGTAACGGTAATCTTCAATGACCGGATTAGCTAAAAGATTGATACAGATTTCATTGATCACTTCATTAATATCCCGATCTGATTTTTCAATCGTTAACTCCATATATTTCCCGATTCGGACATCGGCTACTTCCTTATAGTTTAGAGAATGTAACGAGTTGGTTACCGCTTTCCCCTGTGGGTCTAATACACTTTCTCTTAACGTGACAAATACCTTTACTTTATACATGCTGACGTCCTCCCAATCTCGCTAAAATATTTTCGTAAGCATCTGTTAAACTTCCTAAATCACGGCGGAATACATCCTTATCGAGCTTTTCATTGGTTTCTTTATCCCATAGCCTGCAGGTGTCGGGGGAAATTTCATCGGCAAGTAATATTTGACCGTCCTTGTCTTTTCCAAACTCTAGTTTAAAATCGATGAGACGTATGCCAAGTTCATTGAAGAAGCTTGATAAAACTGTATTAATTTGGAGTGCTTTTTCTCGTAAAATTGCTGCATCCTCTTCAGTCGCAACTTGCAGTTCAAGGATGTGATCTAATGTTACAAGCGGATCTCCAAGTTCATCGTTTTTCAGGTAAAACTCAACAATCGGCGTCGATAATTCGCGGCCCTCTTCGATTCCCAATCTATTTGCAAGGCTTCCTGCCGCGATATTTCGAACAACTACTTCAAGCGGAATGATGGTTACTTTTTTCACCAATTGTTCTATTTCAGATATACGCTCGATAAAGTGGGATTCAATTCCCTGTTCTTTAAGTTTTAAAAATAACAAACTAGTAATCTCGTTATTTAAACGGCCTTTTCCTGTGATGTCAGCCTTCTTTTGTCCGTTATAGGCAGTTGCTGAATCCTTATACTCAACCAAAACAATCTGTTCGTCGTCTGTTGCATAAATTCGTTTCGCTTTTCCTTCGTATAAAGGTTTTTTCATTGTAGAAACGCCTCCTATATTGCAATATTGGGAATCTTCTTACTAGGCGAGGGGCATGAGTGCCCCTGCTCTCGCCTTTTTTATGTTTTAGTCACATGTCCCTTTACTCATTCAACCCTAAGCGGTCAAAAATTGTATCTACATGTTGAAGATGATAGCTATAATCAAAACAATCGGCAATTTCAGCACTAGATAGCAGCGAAGTAATTTTATCCTCTGCTTCAATTAAGCTGCGGAAAGGAACTTGTTTCTCCCATGCTTCCATCGCCTTTGGCTGTACTGTGTCATAAGCTTCTTCGCGTGATAGCCCCTTATCAATCAGTGCAAGCAACACACGTTGGGAATAAATCAACCCGAGGGTACGATCCATGTTGCGCTTCATATTTTCCGGATAAACGGTTAGGTTCTTCACAATGTTACCAAAGCGGTTCAACATATAATTCAAAGCAATCGTGGCATCTGGCAAAATAATCCGTTCCGCAGATGAGTGAGAGATATCACGTTCATGCCAAAGCGGTACATTTTCATAAGCCGTCATCATATAGCCACGAATCACGCGGGCCAAACCGGTCATATTTTCCGAACCAATTGGATTTCGTTTATGCGGCATTGCCGAAGATCCCTTTTGTCCTTTTGCAAAAAACTCTTCTACCTCACGAGTTTCACTCTTTTGCAGACCGCGAACCTCAACAGCGAATTTCTCAATAGAAGTTGCAATCAAAGCAAGCGTCGACATGTAGTGGGCATGGCGGTCGCGCTGCAAGGTTTGCGTCGAAATCGGCGCCCGTTGCAACCCCAATTTTTCACAAACATACTGTTCTACAAACGGATTAATATTCGCGTATGTCCCCACCGCACCTGAAATCTTTCCGAACTCGATACCCTCGGCCGCTTGTCTAAAGCGCTCCAAGTTCCGTTTCATTTCTTCATACCAAAGGGCAAGCTTTAAACCAAATGTGGTCGGCTCTGCATGAACTCCGTGCGTCCGTCCCATCATTACCGTTAATTTATGTTCCTTGGCTTTATTTTTTAATATCTCAACAAAGTTTTCTAAGTCTTTTTGTAAAATCGCATTGGCCTGCTTTAATAAATAAGAAAGGGCCGTATCAACCACATCTGTTGACGTTAGGCCGTAATGGACCCATTTCCGCTCTTCCCCTAATGTTTCGGATACAGCGCGGGTGAACGCAACCACGTCGTGCCGTGTTTCCTCTTCGATCTCTTTAATGCGGTCAATATTAAAAGAGGCATTTTCACGAAGTTTCTTAACATCTTCCTTTGGAATATCCCCAAGTTCCGCCCATGCTTCACATGCAAGGATTTCCACCTCAAGCCAAGCATTAAAGCGGTTTTCCTCTGTCCAAATAGCTCCCATTTCAGGTCTAGTATAACGATCAATCATGTTTTATCCCCCGATCTTTTCTTTTGTTTTTTTCCAGATGCTGCTTTCATTAATTTCCGCAAGAGCCGCTTCGACACTCTCTCGCAAAATCGTCACATGGCCCATTTTCCGTTTGATTTTTGGTTCTATTTTTCCATATAAATGAATCTTCCAGTCATTCAAAGTCGGAATTTCCTCATATAGGTTTTCAAGATGCTCTCCTAATAGGTTAACCATAACAGCCGGTTTTAATAGCCCCGTTCTCCCTAGCGGCCAATTACAGATCGCACGGATATGCTGCTCGAACTGTGACGTTTCACAAGCTTCAATTGAGAAATGGCCAGAATTATGCGGCCGTGGCGCCAATTCATTTATATAAATGGTTCCATCACTAGTCAAAAACATTTCGACAGCAAGCGTCCCGACTAATTGTAACGAATCGGCCAGCTTCTTTGCCAGTTGAATAGCTTCTCTTTGTAAAACTTGTGAAATTCGTGCAGGAACAATTGTCGTATCTAAAATATTTTCTTCATGAATGTTTTCAGCGACTGGAAAAAATGTCGTTTCACCATCAAGCTTTCGTGTCACAATCACAGATATCTCTTTTTCAAAGGGAATCCATTTTTCTACTACACAGGCACCATGTTTTAGAAGGGGTTCGCCCTTCGATAAATCCTGCGGTTCCCTAATCACCAGTTGTCCCTTCCCGTCATAACCGCCTCTTGCCGTTTTCAGGACAGCCGGGTAACCGATGATGTTAATTTTTAAAAATAAATCCTCCATGCTGTTGACCACTTCATATGGTGCAACTTCAACACCTGCTTGTTGGATGGCTGCTTTCTCCTTAATCCTGTCCTGCGTGACCGTTAACAGCCGCGGCCCTTGCGGCACATAAGCTTGATCACATAACCAGTCTAATGTATCTGCATCAATGTTTTCAAATTCATATGTGATGACATCACTAACTTCTGCTAATTTACCGATGGCTTTGCGATCATCATAAGCCCCAATGACTTCAATATCTGCGACTTGTCCGCACGGAGAATCTTCCGTCGGTTCTAATACCGCAATTCGAAAGCCTTGAGCCTTTGCCGCTAGAGCCATCATACGACCAAGTTGGCCGCCGCCGATAATTCCTATCGTTGCTCCTGGTAAAATCGTTTGGTTAGACAAGTTGATCACTACTTTCCAGTACCTCTTGTTTAGTTGCTTCTCTTCTTGCTTCTATTTTTCCAGCTAATTCAGCGTCACCCGTTGCTAAAATTTGTGCAGCTAGTAAACCTGCATTCACTGCACCCGCTTTGCCAATCGCGACTGTTGCTACAGGTACACCACCCGGCATTTGGACGATAGACAACAAAGAATCCAATCCCTTTAATGCCTGTGTTTGTACGGGAACACCGATGACCGGCAAGATGGTTTGTGAAGCTACCATTCCGGGAAGGTGCGCCGCACCTCCGGCTCCGGCAATAATCACCTTTAAACCTCTATCTCTGGCTTCCTTCGCATATGTAAACATCAAATCAGGTGTCCGATGGGCTGATACCACTTTTTTTTCATAAGCAATTTCTAACTGGTCGAGAACCTCACAAGTATATTTCATTGTTTCCCAATCCGATTTACTCCCCATGATAACTCCAACAAGAATGGACATCGCTAATCCTCCTTTTTTACCTAAATAAAAAGCCCGAACAAATAGCTTCTCATGAAAGAGAAAGCCATTTGTTCGGGCATAACAATAGAAAGGGGCCAGCCCTTAATCTACCGAACATATTGACTTTCCCTCATAGTCCAATAATTTACGGTTATTGGGTAGAAACTTATGGGCCATATCCCCATGGATATACGAGGGTAAAGATAAATTGTTTGTTGTTTAAATCACTTCTATATATTACAATCAACTCATTAAGGTGTCAATAAATAAATCGAACGTTATTTTCAAATAGAACTATAATGTTCGTGTTTTACTCTGTTACTATGCCTTCAAAGATGATTTGGCGTGCTACAGGCTCATAAATAGTTTCGCTGCCTTTTTTTATTTCTTGAAAAATTGGCTTCTCCGTTCGGCGTACGGGCGTATATCCCAACTTTTTCATTCTATTCAAGCATTCCTCAATACTTTCGTTTTCATGTACCTCAAATTGCATTTTCTTTTTACCCATTGACACTAATTACCTCCATTTCCACCTTTAATTTCTCTCTCTAAGTAAGGCATTTTCTACCTCTCTTAATAACATAGTGTCTTCTGCCAATTTTATTTCGTAATCAAACAGGGTTTGAGCAATAATCCTTCTTGCTCCTTTTGCCGCATCCCAGTAATAGGCATCATCCACAAGACCCGTTACCGTGTATTCTATCCCTCGATAACCCGAATTGATTGTAGTCATCCCATATACTTTGAACGGCTCTATAACACAATTGGAATGGTCTAACTTTAAACATGGTTTGTGTACTTCATTCATTTTTTCACACGCAATCTCAAGAATCTCAAACACCCTTTCAGGATTTTCCCGATAGCTTACCACTACTCTTTCAATCACACGCATTTGATCGATATTAAAATTGTGAATCTGTTCTACTTCTCCATTGCTTATCGTTAAAACCTTTCCACTCCATTCTCTAATCTTTATGAACCTTAATCCTATATCCACAACCGTTCCATTAAAGGTATTATTGATTGTGATAAAATCGCCTTTATGCAGCTGCTTTTCATAAATTAAGAAAATACCTGAGAGAATATCTTTGATTAAGCTTTGCGCCCCAAACCCAACGATTACCCCGACAACCCCTGCCCCAGCAAGAATTCTTCCAAAATTACTTACATATTGGGATATCGCAAAAAAGATGAAACTAATCGTAACTGTGTATTTTGTTAAAGAGCGGATCATGCTTTCAATCGTTTGCTCTTTTCGTTCCTCAATGAAATGGGTTTTTAGAAAGAAATTATGAACCGTTTTATTTATGATTAAAACAATGACCCTTGCAATAACAGCAGCTATTAGAATACTTATCAATTTATAGCGATGCAGCAATTCCATCCAATCCATCATATCACCCACTTGTCTTCCAATCATACTTAGTGTTTGCAATATTTGTTGATACAAACAATTGATGGAAAAATAATTTTATTAAACACAAAAAAGAACAACTTTTTCAGGTTGTCCTTGATTTGCTCCTGGTAAGGTTTACTGCCACTGGGAGGCGGATACGATCTCCATCGCTTTTTTCTTTTTGCATTGCTCCAGTATCTTTTTTTGTGACCAGTCCAGGGTTTTACCTCTCCACTCGTGGAGTTTTGTCCTTCGAATTCCTTACGATAGACATTTTGCCTCTTCACTGGTGGAATCTTGTCCTTCGGAACCTCTACGATAGACATTTTTCCTGTTCTCTTATGGAGTTTTGTCCTTCGGAACCTCTACGATAGACATTTTTCCTGTTCTCTTGTGGAGTTTTGTCCTTCGGAACCTCTACGATAGACATTTTTCCTGTTCTCTTGTGGAGTTTTGTCCTTCGGAACCTCTACGATAGACATTTTTCCTGTTCTCTTGTGGAGTTTTGTCCTTCGAGACCCCTACGATAGACATTTTTCCTGTTCTCTTATGGAGTTTTGTCCTTCGGAACTTTATAATAGACACTTTACTCGTTAACGGGCATGGCGATACTAAATCATCTCAAACCAAACAATTTTCTCCCCATCACAAACAAAAAAGAACAACCTATTCAGGTTGTCCTTGATTTGCCTGGCAACGTCCTACTCTCACAGGGACGCGTGTCCCAACTACCATCGGCGCTGAGAAGCTTAACTTCCGTGTTCGGTATGGGAACGGGTGTGACCTTCTCGCCATTACTGCCAGACTATTTTTTTAGAGGATTCATTCCCTCAAAACTAGATAATACAGAAGAAGTTTGTAAAACGAGTGTGCCTTAAAATTGTCCAGCTGCGGCTCCTAACTTCTCGGCCGTTTCGATCTGTCCCTCCAAATCCAAAACCAGGATTTGCAGTGCCAGCTCTCCAACGTCTGTCGAAGTTGAACAGTCGCCTCCGCTTTTCGTATTGGTTAAGTCCTCGAACGATTAGTATCAGTCAGCTCCACATGTTACCACGCTTCCACCTCTGACCTATCAACCTGATCATCTTTCAGGGAT